>NZ_JAUONR010000007.1:0-100216 GCF_030546305.1 Streptococcus sp. GP0011
GTAGCTCAGTTGGTAGAGCAATGGATTGAAGCTCCATGTGTCGGCGGTTCGATTCCGTCTCGCGCCATATTTTATTTATACCTTGGAAGGGTAGCGAAGAGGCTAAACGCGGCGGACTGTAAATCCGCTCCTTCGGGTTCGGGGGTTCGAATCCCTCCCCTTCCATTACTTTAGTTACGGGCATAGTTTAAAGGTAGAACTAAGGTCTCCAAAACCTTCAGTGTGGGTTCAATTCCTACTGCCCGTGTTAATATGATTATGGCGGGTGTGGTGAAGTGGTTAACACACCAGATTGTGGCTCTGGCATGCGTGGGTTCGATCCCCATCACTCGCCTATTTTATATTATTGGGGTATAGCCAAGCGGTAAGGCAAGGGACTTTGACTCCCTCATGCGTTGGTTCGAATCCAGCTACCCCAGTTACTATTTGCCGGCGTGGCGGAATTGGCAGACGCGCTGGACTCAAAATCCAGTGTCCGCAAGGACGTGCCGGTTCGACCCCGGCCGCCGGTATAGTAATAAAGACAAGGTTTTTGGACCTTGTTTTTTGATTTGGTGAAGATTTTGATATTTTTTCTTTAAGTACAGATAACTGATGAAACATCTTTTTCTTCTTATTCTAGTCATTTTTAGTGTATTTTTGGTATAATATTACTTATTCACAATTTATTTTGATTATGAAAGAGTTTGGTGATTAATGTCTCGGTCTGTTGAATTACTAAAGAAACGTTACTTAAAGAATATAAAAGAGAACCCAGATTTATTTATTGGAATTGAGTTAGAATTTCCTATTGTAAATTTAGAGGGTAAGGCTACAGATGGTGAAGTTGTTAAGGATCTCTTTCGGTATTTACCATTAGTACTGGGCTTTACTATCGAAAAAGTGGATGATTTTGGGAATCCAATTCAGTTGCTTGATCCAGTCAGCCAAGATACGATCTTGTTTGAGGTTGCTTATACGACAATTGAGTTTGCATTCGGAAAGGCTGAATCTATCCGAGAGGTAGAAGAACGCTTTACCTTCTATATGGCTACGATTCAGAATAAGTTGGGGGGAGCTAATCATGCTATTGTTGGCTGCGGCATTCATCCCAACTGGGATAAAAATGAGAATTGTCCAGTGGCTTATCCCCGCTATCAGATGTTGATGGATTATCTGAATTTGAGTAGAAATGTAACTAAATCAGATTTACATCATTTCCCTGAGTATGGAGCCTTTATATGTGGGAGTCAGGTTCAACTAGACATTTCAAGGTTCAACTACCTGCGTGTTATCAATGCTTTTACGCAAATTGAAGCTGCTAAAGCTTATTTGTTTGCAAATTCTGAGTTTTCAGGGGCAGATTGGGATACCAAAATTTCGAGAGATATTTTTTGGGAAGAATCCATGCATGGTATCTATCCAGAGAATGTTGGTGTCAATACTAGACTCTTTAAAGATGAGGATGATTTTTTTGACTATTTAAATCATTCTGCGATTTTTACTGCGGAGCGTGATGGGCAGACCTATTATTTTTATCCGATTCAGGCTAGGGACTATTTGGCTACACCTGAAATCCAAGCATTTACCCTTAATGGGGATGAGGTGTTAATTCATCCTCAGGAGGAGGATTTCCAAACTCATCGTAGTTACCAGTACCAAGACTTAACGACTCGAGGGACAGTTGAGTTTCGTAGTGTCTGTACGCAACCCTTGAATCGTACCTTTGCTGCGGCGGCTTTTCATTTGGGTTTGTTGCTCAATTTAGACAAGTTAGAAGCTTACTTGCAATCTGCACCATTTTTTACCACATTTGGTCGTGATTATAAGCTTTTAAGACGACAATTTTCTAAAAAACAACTCACAGATGAAGAAGAAGCTGCGGTTCTCGAGTTTTCTAAAGACTTACTCATCCTAGCTGAGGAAGGACTGGAGAAAAGAGATAAGCAAGAAATGGTTTATTTAGAGCCTTTGAAGAAAGAATTGGGATTATAATTTCTCTTATAAAGGGAGAATTTTCTGAAAAATCGTGATATAATGGAAGAGACTATAGATAAAGGATAGAGATTCATGACATTAGTTTATCAATCAACGCGTGATGCCAATAATACAGTAACTGCCAGCCAAGCTATTTTGCAAGGTTTGGCGACGGATGGTGGTCTGTTTACTCCGCTTACTTATCCAAAGGTGGATTTGGACTTTGA
This sequence comes from Streptococcus sp. GP0011, assembly GCF_030546305.1. Lineage (GTDB taxonomy): Bacteria > Bacillota > Bacilli > Lactobacillales > Streptococcaceae > Streptococcus. Next base: position 2,184 of record NZ_JAUONR010000007.1, read on the forward strand.
CACATTAAAAGATGCTTCTTACCAAGAAGTGGCTAAATTAGTTTTATCAGCATTTTTAGATGACTTTACGGCTGAGGAGTTGGACTACTGTATCAACAATGCCTACGATAGCAAGTTTGATACTCCAGCTATTGCGCCATTGGTGAAACTGGATGGGCAATACAACTTGGAATTGTTCCATGGTTCAACGATTGCCTTTAAAGATATGGCCTTGTCTATCTTGCCATACTTTATGACGACAGCCGCTAAAAAGCATGGTTTGGAGAACAAGATTGTCATTTTGACAGCGACATCTGGTGATACTGGAAAAGCTGCTATGGCAGGGTTTGCGGATGTGCCTGGAACTGAGATTATCGTCTTTTATCCAAAAGATGGTGTCAGCAAGGTACAAGAGTTGCAAATGACTACTCAGACTGGCGACAATACTCATGTTATCGCTATTGATGGAAACTTTGATGATGCACAAACAAATGTGAAACATATGTTTAACGATGTAGCTCTTCGTGAAAAATTGGCTGCCAATAAACTGCAATTTTCATCAGCTAACTCTATGAACATTGGTCGTTTGGTACCACAGATTGTTTATTATGTTTATGCCTACGCTCAGTTGGTCAAGTCTGGTGAGATTGTGGCTGGTGAAAAGGTCAACTTCACAGTACCAACTGGAAACTTTGGAAATATCTTGGCTGCCTTTTATGCTAAACAAATCGGTCTGCCAGTTGGTAAATTGATCTGTGCTTCAAATGACAATAATGTTTTAACTGACTTCTTTAAAACACGTGTTTACGATAAGAAACGTGAGTTTAAAGTAACGACTAGCCCATCTATGGATATCTTAGTATCTTCAAACTTAGAGCGTTTAATTTTCCATCTTTTGGGGAATGATGCGGTTAAGACAGCTGAACTCATGAATGCCTTGAGTACACAAGGACAATATGAATTGATAGACTTTGATGCAGAGATTCTGGATCTCTTTGCAGCTGAATATGCGACTGAGGAAGAAACTGCGACAGAAATTAAACGTGTTTATCAAACAGATGCCTACATCGAGGATCCCCACACGGCGGTTGCCTCAGCAGTTTATAGAAAATACAAAGCGGCTACTGGGGATGCGGCTAAGACAGTGATTGCTTCAACAGCTAGTCCATACAAGTTCCCAGTGGTTGCCGTAGAAGCGGTAACAGGAAAAGCAGGCTTGACTGACTTTGAAGCCTTGGCTCAATTACATGACATTTCAGGAGTGGCAGTGCCACCAGCGGTTGATGGCCTTGAAACAGCTCCAGTTCGTCATAAAACAACAGTGGCAGCTGCTGACATGCAAGCAGCGGTTGAGGCTTATCTAGGACTTTAAGACAGAGGGAGTAAACTCGGTTGGGAAACCAACTGAGTTTCTTTTCATCAGGAGGAGAGATTGTTTAAGAAAAATAAAGACATTCTTAATATTGCATTGCCAGCTATGGGTGAAAACTTTTTGCAGATGCTTATGGGCATGGTGGATAGTTACTTGGTCGCTCACTTGGGCTTAATCGCTATTTCAGGTGTTTCAGTGGCTGGCAATATTATCACCATTTACCAGGCGATTTTTATCGCTCTGGGAGCTGCTATCTCCAGTGTTATTTCAAAAAGTTTGGGGCAGAAAGATCAGTCCAAGTTGGCTTATCACGTGACAGAGGCTCTCAAGATAACCCTATTGCTGAGTGCACTTTTAGGCGCTTTATCGCTCTTTGCTGGGCAAGAGATGATAGGGCTCTTGGGAACTGAGCAGGATGTGGCCGAGAGTGGTGGACTCTACCTATCTTTGGTGGGTGGATCGATTGTTCTCTTGGGCTTGATGACCAGTCTAGGTGCCTTGATTCGTGCAACGCATAATCCGCGTCTGCCTCTCTATGTTAGTCTTTTATCCAATGCCTTGAATATTTTTTTTTCAAGTCTAGCTATTTTTGTCCTTGATATGGGCATAGCGGGTGTTGCTTGGGGGACCATCTTGTCTCGCTTAGTCGGTCTTGTGATTTTGTGGTCGCAATTAAAGCTGCCTTTTGAGAAACCGACTTTTGGTTTAGATAAGGAACTATTGACTTTGGCTTTGCCAGCAGCAGGAGAGCGTCTCATGATGCGGGCTGGAGATGTAGTGATCATTGCCTTGGTTGTTTCTTTTGGGACGGAGGCAGTAGCGGGAAATGCAGTCGGAGAAGTTTTGACCCAGTTTAACTATATGCCTGCCTTTGGCGTGGCTACGGCAACGGTCATGCAGGTAGCTCGAGCAGTTGGGGAGGATAACTGGGAAAGAGTAGATGATTTGAGCAAGCAAACCTTTTGGCTTTCCCTGCTTCTCATGTTGCCCTTAACTCTCAGTATCTATGCCTTGGGGACACCATTGACTCATCTCTATACGACCGACCCTGTAGCAGTCGAAGCGAGCGTTTTGGTGGCGCTGTTCTCTCTACTAGGAACCCCCATGGCGACAGGGACCGTTATTTATACGGCAGTTTGGCAGGGCTTGGGAAATGCTCGCCTCCCCTTTTATGCGACAAGTATTGGGATGTGGTGTATCCGCATTGGCACAGCTTATCTGATGGGGATTGTTCTTGGTTGGGGCTTGCCTGGTATTTGGGCAGGGACTCTCTTGGATAATGGTTTTCGCTGGTTATTTCTACGTTACCGTTACCAGCGTTATATGAGTTTGAAAGGATAGGAAATGCAAAAAACAGCCTTTATTTGGGATTTAGATGGAACCTTATTGGACTCTTACGAAGCGATTTTGTCAGGGATTGAGGAGACCTTTGCTCAGTTTTCTATTCCTTATGATAAGGAAAAAGTGAGAGAGTTTATCCTCAGGTATTCTGTGCAGGACTTGCTGGAGAAGGTGGCAGAAGAGAGAAATCTGGATGCGGAAGCGCTCAATCAGGTGCGTGCCCAGAGTCTGGCTGAGAAGAATGCTCAGGTAGTTTTGATGCCAGGTGCGCGTGAAGTGCTAGCTTGGGCAGACCAAGCAGGGATTCAGCAGTTTGTCTATACTCATAAGGGAGACAATGCCTTTACCATTCTAGGTGACTTGGGTTTGGAATGTTATTTCACAGAAATTTTAACTAATCAGAGTGGTTTTGCGCGCAAGCCCAGTCCAGAAGCGGCGACATATCTGCTAGACAAATATCAGCTGGATCCTGATAACACTTATTATATAGGAGACCGGACTTTGGATGTGGAATTTGCCCAGAATAGTGGCCTTCAAAGCATCAACTTTTTAGAGTCTTCTTATGAAGTGAATCACAGGATTCAAGCACTGGCAGATATTCCTCGTATTTTCTAGGATTAGGAGCGAGAAGATTGTGTCAGTTTTGTGACAGAAACCTAACAAACTATTTCAAGTAATCGAGTTTGTTACAAGGAATAGACAGTTCTATTAAATAGGCCCGAGAGGGCTTTTTTTCTGCTTTTTTTGTGTTATGATAGACAGGTACTCATTTGAAAGGAATATGAACGAATGAAGAAAAGAATTATTTTAGCCTCAACTGTAGCCTTGTCTCTTGCTCCCGCATTAGGAGCTAAAGCTCAAGAAATCTCTTGGACAGCACGTAGCGTTGAGCAAATCCAAAATGACGTGACGAAAAACGAGAACAAAAACAGCTATACAGTACAGTATGGTGATACTTTGAGCACGATTGCAGAAGCTTTGGGAGTAGATGTGACAGTTCTTGCTAATTTGAACAAAATCACTAATATGGACTTGATTTTCCCAGATACTGTCCTCACTACAACTGTTAATGAGGCAGAAGAGGTAACGGAAGTTGAAATCCGAACTCCTCAAGCAGATGCTAGTGAGGAAGTGACAACTGCGACAGCTGATTTGACGACGAATCAAGTGACAGTTGATGAACAAACAGTTCAAGTAGAAGATCTTTCTCAACCAATTGAGGATGCTCCAACTGTAACAGAGACTGAAAAACCAACAGAAGTAGCGCCAAGTTCAGAAGTTTCTGAGACAGCGACAGTTGCTGAAGAGACACTATCTACAGAAACACCTGTAGCTGAAGAAACAGCTGAAACGACTCTAGCGGAAGCACCAGTAGCAGAAACAACTCGCCCAGTTGAAGAAGCTCCACAAGTGGCGATTCCAGCTACCGAAGAAACGGCAGCAACAACTCCAGCAGAAGCCCCAGTAGCAGCTGCTCCAGCAACTGAAACGCCTGCTGATACAACAGGAACAAGTGCAACAGAAGAAACAGCAGCATCAACAGCAACTTCTGACACTGCAACTTCGACTTATCAAGCAGAGCAAAGCCAAACTCCTTCAAGAACTTATTCAGCTCCAGCGGCTCCTGACTATGCAGGACTTGCTGTAGCTAAGTCTGAGAATGCAGGTCTTCAACCACAAACAGCAGCCTTTAAAGAAGAAGTAGCCAACTTGTTTGGGATTACATCCTTTAGTGGCTACCGTCCTGGTGACAGTGGGGACCATGGTAAAGGTTTGGCCATCGACTTCATGGTTCCAGTGAGTTCAGCACTCGGGGATCAAATTGCAGAATATGCAGTCAAAAATATGGCTAGCCGTGGTATCAACTACATCATCTGGAAACAACGTTTCTACGCTCCATATGATAGTAAATATGGACCAGCCTACACGTGGAATCCAATGCCAGACCGTGGCAGCGTAACCGAAAACCACTATGACCACGTTCACGTTTCAATGAACTAATCATTAAAATGGAAGTTGGGAACTGATTGAGTTCCCGCTTCTTTTTGTGTGTAAATTCTTCAGGATAAACAAGAAGATTATTCTGAAGCAAGGTGGGCCTGCTATTTTGACTCTGCTGAGTATTTTGCTTTTTAAATAAGAAAACCAGCGTCCTGAACGACGCTGGTTTTTGTATGCTCTTATCCATTTCGACGTTTACGGGCTAGTAGGGCTCTGTAAAAGAAGATGTGATTGTTTTGGATATAGGGAAGGAGTGAAAAGCTAGCAATTCCAAAGGTGATCCAGTTGAGGAAGTACCAAGGGAGTAGTTGTAGGTCGAGGACAAAGCGTTGAAATTTGTAACCCTTCATCAAGAAACGGCTGGTTTTCAGGATTTGACGGGGTTTAGCCTGCCCTAAATCTAGAGTATCGCAGAGGAGGAATTCTACCTGCGAGTAGGCGTAATGTTGCGGGATATAGAGGGCATTTCCTACAATCATCAATATGAGGCTCGCGAAAAAGTAGAGTCCAAAGGTCATAAGGAACTGCTCTGTTTCAAGGGATGAGAGGTCTAATTTTGGAAACTCAGGATGTAGGGCGATAAATCTCCGAGCTAAGAGATTGCTATAAAAGAGAAAATAAACGCCTACTAAGTTTGGAATGCTCCATAAAAAGAGGTAGAAACGTTTGAGGAGCAGAGTTAGGAAGGTTTGCGAGAAGCGCTCTTCAGCAAAGAGGGCCAGGCTTGATTTTACTGAGAGTTCTGTATCAGGATCCTTGAGGAGTCGGAGTGTCGCAAAGGCAGCACCTGCTAGAAAAATCGTGCTCACAAAAGAAACCACTAGTGGGAAGAGATAGGCTTGGAGCACTTGTGCCAGCATGCTGAAAAAGGATTGCTCTAAAACACTTTCTTGGAGACGAGCCAAGGGGTTGAGAAAGCCTGATAAGATGACCAGCATGCTAGGTAAGAGATAGACGAGAAAGAGGCGGGGATTTTCAGCCTGAAACTGCCTCGTCTGCAGACGAATGGTTTTTAAATCAATTTTTGGGTATTTCATTCTCTCATTATACCATAGTTCGTGACAGTTCCTGGTTTTTTTGATAAAATCATACAGTATGCCTTTGGGCACAAAGTATGAACTGGGACTGTTTTTCCCAGCTTCGGAGGTAAAAAATGTCAGATTCACCAATCAAATACCGTTTGATTAAGAAAGAGAAACACACGGGAGCTCGTCTGGGAGAAATTATCACCCCGCACGGTACCTTCCCGACACCTATGTTTATGCCAGTTGGGACCCAAGCCACTGTTAAAACCCAGTCACCAGAGGAGTTGAAGGAGATGGGATCAGGAATTATCCTGTCCAATACCTATCATCTCTGGCTTCGCCCTGGGGACGAACTCATCGCACGCGCAGGTGGTCTCCACAAATTTATGAACTGGGACCAACCCATTTTGACCGATAGTGGTGGTTTTCAGGTTTATTCCCTAGCAGATAGCCGAAATATCACCGAAGAAGGAGTAACCTTTAAAAACCATCTCAATGGCTCCAAGATGTTCCTATCGCCAGAAAAGGCCATCTCTATTCAGAATAATCTAGGCTCAGACATCATGATGTCCTTTGACGAATGTCCTCAATTTTATCAACCTTATGACTACGTTAAGAAATCCATCGAGCGTACTAGCCGTTGGACTGAGCGTGGTTTGAAGGCTCATCGTCGTCCGCATGACCAAGGTTTGTTTGGAATTGTGCAGGGGGCAGGCTTTGAAGACCTTCGCCGTCAGTCAGCTCATGACCTTGTCAGCATGGATTTCCCAGGCTACTCTATCGGTGGTTTGGCAGTGGGAGAAACGCATGAAGAGATGAATGCAGTCTTGGACTTCACAACCCAACTTCTTCCTGAAAACAAACCTCGCTATTTGATGGGAGTGGGAGCGCCAGATAGCTTGATTGATGGGGTTATTCGTGGTGTGGATATGTTTGACTGTGTCTTGCCGACTCGTATCGCTCGTAACGGGACTTGTATGACCAGTCAAGGTCGTTTGGTTGTCAAAAATGCCCAGTTTGCTGAGGACTTTACGCCACTGGATCCTGAGTGTGATTGCTACACATGTAAGAACTATACACGCGCTTACCTTCGCCACCTGCTCAAGGCTGACGAAACCTTCGGTATCCGCTTGACTAGCTACCACAATCTCTACTTCTTGCTCAATCTGATGAAGCAAGTGCGTCAAGCCATAATGGATGACAATCTCTTGGAATTTCGTGAGTATTTTGTAGAAAAATATGGCTACAACAAGTCAGGGCGAAATTTCTAAAGTGTAAAAATAGAATGCCAAAATCCTAAGTTTTCTCTTAGGATTTTTCCTATTTTTTTGATAGAATAGGGAGTATAATGGAATGGAAATTAGGTGGTGTTTTGCTTCCTAATTTAATGGAGAATAGACTCGTATGCGTATTAAATGGTTTTCCTTGATTAGGATTACAGGTTTACTTTTGGTGCTTTTGTACCACTTCTTTCAAACAATCTTTCCTGGAGGATTCTTTGGGGTAGATGTCTTTTTCACTTTTTCAGGATTTTTGATCACCTCCCTCCTTTTAGAAGAATTTGGGAAGGCACATCAGATTGATTTGCTGGGCTTTTTTAAGAGACGGTTTTACCGCATCGTGCCACCTGTGGTGCTGATGGTTTTGGTGACCATGCCTTTTACTTTCTTGGTTCGTCAAGACTATGTTGCTGGAATTGGTGGCCAGATAGCTGGAGTTCTCGGTTTTATGACCAACTTCTACGAAATGTTAACAGGGGGTAGTTATGAATCCCAGTTCATTCCGCATCTATTTGTTCACAACTGGAGCCTAGCTGTTGAGGTTCACTACTATATCCTTTGGGGCTTAGCGGTTTGGTTCTTATCGAAACGTTCAAAATCTAGTAGTCAATTGAGAGGGATGGTCTTTCTTCTTTCTGCTGGAGCTTTCATCATTAGCTTTTTCTCCATGTTTATTGGTAGTCTAATGGCGAGTTCCTATTCATCTGTCTACTTTTCAAGTTTGACCCATGTCTATCCCTTCTTTTTAGGAAGCATTTTGGCGACAGTTGTGGGGGTTCGTCAGACGAGCGATTTAGTCAAGCAATTTGACCGGATGTGGGACCTTCGTCAAAATCTACTGGTGTTTATTGCTGGGCTTTTGGTGTTAGTGCTCTTGACTTTCTTTGTCAAGTTCACCTACCTGTTTGCGTACTTATTTGGCTTCTTGCTAGCAAGTTTAGCGGCAGTGACCATGATTTTTGCTGCGCGTGTCTTGCATGAGAAAACGCCTGAGATACAAGAACCTCGGATCATTACATTTTTAGCGGATACCAGCTACGCGGTTTATCTCTTCCACTGGCCTTTTTATATTATCTTTTCTCAGTTGATGAGTAATCTGCCTGCTGTTATTCTGACAATTATCTTTTCTTATTTCTTTGCTATCCTATCCTTCTATATTATTGAGCCATTGATTGCCGGTAAATCCAATCCTTTAATACGGAAGATTAGTCGATTGCCCCATATTAAACCAATTAGTGCTACTGGTGCTGGCATTCTTACCTTGATTAGCTTGATTATCATAGCTGTGGCTCCTCAAGTTGGAGCTTTTGAGACAGACTTGATGGTCAATGGTTTCAAACAAGCCCAGACCAATATAGGACAAACAAAGACTCTTGCTGAACAAGCTGAACTGAGTCGTCTAGGAATTTCTGAGGGAACAAGCCTGATAGGAGATTCGGTAGCCTTGCGTGCCAATACAGCCTTACAAGAGGCACTTCCTGAAGCAAATATCAATGCTCAGGTTAGTCGAACGACCAAGCAAGCCAATGACATTATGCTCAATAACAGTCAGAACAAGGCGCTGCTAAAAACTGTTGTCATTGCAACGGGAGTCAATAATCCTGAAGGCTATAAGAATGACTTGGACAGCATCGTGAACAATCTACCGAAAGGACACCATCTGATACTGGTGACACCTTATGAGGGAGATAAGAGTAAGGACACTTACACATCAGTGGAGCAGTATGCGGCTTATGCGCGGGAATTAGCTGAAAAGAATCCTTACGTGAGCATCGCTGACTGGAATAAGGTCGCTAAGGAACACCCTGAAATCTGGGCTGGAACCGACCAAGTCCACTTTGGGAATGATAGCAACATGATTGAAGAAGGTGCTAAACTTTACGCAGAGACGATTGCAGCTGCTGTTAAGGCTGCTCAAGAACTGCCTGTAAAATCAAAATAAGATCAAAGAGTTGGAGAAATCCAGCTCTTTTAAAATATCCACGAAAAATAGGTCTATACCATTTACAAATGAAAAAGAAAGGTTTATAATGTAATTGACATAATAAATTCTAGAATCAATCTATCAAGGAGGTTATCATTATGCCTAATTATATTAAAGCGGATCAGTTTTTCTACCCACACGGAGTTCGTCGTGGCGGTTACTTGGAACTTGTGGATGGCAAGTTTGGTAAACATGTAGAACAGATTCCTGAAGGAGCTGAGGTGATTGACTATACCGGTTATAGCATTGCCCCAGGACTTGTGGATACCCATATTCATGGATTTGGTGGTGTCGATGTCATGGATAATAACATCGAAGGAACCCTTCATACTATGAGTGAAGGATTGCTTAGCACAGGTGTTACTAGCTTCTTGCCAACGACGTTGACTTCTTCTTACGAGCAGTTGCTTGCGGTAACTGAAAATATCGGTGCTCGTTACCAGGAAGCAAGTGGAGCCAAGATTCGTGGAATCTATTTTGAAGGGCCTTATTTCACAGAGAAATACAAGGGAGCTCAAAACCCTGCTTACATGAAAGATCCTCGTATGGATGAGTTTCGTGCTTGGCAAAAAGCAGCTAATGGCCTGCTCAATAAAATTGCCCTTGCGCCAGAACGTGAAGGTGTAGAAGACTTTGTTCGTACAATTACGGGTGAAGGAGTGACTGTTGCTCTTGGACACTCAAATGCGACTTTTGATGAAGCTAAAAAAGCAGTGGATGCTGGAGCAAGCGTTTGGGTACATGCCTACAATGGAATGCGTGGGTTGACTCACCGTGAGCTCGGTATGGTGGGAGCCATGTATGAGTTGCCACATACCTATGCAGAGTTGATCTGTGACGGTCACCATGTGGATCCAAAGGCCTGTGATATCTTGCTCAAACAAAAGGGAACTGAAAATATCGCCCTTATCACAGACTGTATGACAGCTGGTGGCTTGGAAGATGGCGACTACATGTTGGGAGAATTCCCAGTAGTAGTTGCTAATGGAACTGCTCGCCTCAAATCTACAGGCAATTTGGCAGGTTCTATCCTTAAACTCAAAGATGGTTTGAAGAATGTGGTCGAATGGGGCATTGCGAATCCGCATGAAGCAGTCATGATGGCCAGCCTCAACCCAGCAAAATCTGTTCACATCGATGATGTCTGTGGTCAAATCCGTGAAGGTTATGATGCCGACTTTATCGTACTGGATAAAGATTTGGAATTGGTAGCAACCTACCTAGATGGTGTGAAACGTTATCAAGCCTAAGATGATAAAAATAGGGGTCAATAAAGGACTCCTATTTTTATTATCAGATGAAAATAATAGGATTAAAGAAATTGCTAATGGGGGAAACAAGCAAAATCCTTTTCTTGTAATAAAAAATTAGATATAATATACGATACAAAGGAAGTAGTAAGAATGTATCGTGTTATAGAAATGTATGGGGATTTTGAACCGTGGTGGTTCATAGAAGGTTGGGAAGAAGATGTCATCATGAGTCAATCTTTTGACAAGTATTATGATGCTCTAAAATATTATAAATCATGCTGGTTTGAGCTGGAAAAGAAGAATCCTCTTTATAAAAGTCGGAGTGATTTGATGACTATTTTTTGGGATCCTGCCGACCAACGCTGGTGTGATGAGTGCGATGAGTATTTGCAGCAGTACCATTCTTTGGCACTTTTACAGGATGAGCAAGTCATCCCCGATGAAAAGCTACGTCCAGGCTACGAAAAACAAACAGGTCAAGAAAAACACCGTTCTTGCCGCATGAAATGGAGATAAAAAAGTAACTTTTTAAGTTGCTTTTTTTATTTTTTTGCGAATAGTTAGATAAGGAGGGCGGTATGGTACAAGAAATTGCACAGAAAATTATTGCTACTGCGAAAGAAAAGAAGGCTCAGGATATCTATTTCATTCCCAAGGAAAAGTCCTACGAGCTTCACATGCGGATTGGAGACGAGCGGTGTCTCGTTGACTCCTATGAGTTTGATGTTTTAGCTGCTGTGATTAGTCATTTTAAGTTTGTGGCGGGTATGAACGTAGGAGAGAAGAGACGTAGTCAACTGGGCTCTTGCGACTATCAGCATGGGGAGAAGGTGTCTTCTCTGCGTTTGTCTACCGTGGGAGATTATCGGGGACATGAGAGTTTGGTCATTCGTTTGTTGCACGATGAGGAGCAGGACCTGCATTTCTGGTTTCAGGATATGAACGAACTGGGTGAGCAGTACAGGCAACGGGGACTCTATCTCTTTGCAGGTCCAGTCGGAAGTGGCAAGACGACTCTGATGCACGAATTAGCCAAGTCTCTGTTTATGGGGCAACAGGTCATGTCCATTGAAGATCCTGTCGAGATCAAGCAGGAAGACATGCTCCAGTTGCAGTTGAATGAAGCGATTGGTTTGACCTATGAAAATCTCATCAAACTGTCTCTCCGGCATCGTCCTGACCTCTTGATTATCGGTGAAATTCGGGATAGCGAGACGGCGCGTGCAGTGGTCAGAGCCAGTTTGACAGGGGCGACAGTCTTTTCAACCATTCATGCCAAGAGTATCCGAGGTGTTTATGAACGCCTTCTGGAGTTAGGTGTGACGGAGGAAGAATTAGCAGTTGTTCTGCAAGGAGTCTGCTACCAGAGATTAATCGGGGGAGGAGGAATCGTTGACTTTGCAAACAAAGACTTTCAAGAACACCAGCCAACTAGCTGGAATGCGCAGATTGACCAGCTTCTTAAAGATGGACATATCACAAGTCTTCAGGCTGAAACGGAAAAAATTAGCTACAGCTAAGCAGAAGAAAATCATCACCCTGTTTAACAACCTCTTTTCCAGTGGCTTTCATTTGGTGGAAATTATTTCTTTTTTGGGCAGAAGTGCCCTGCTGGAAAAGGACTATGTGGCCCGGATGCACCAAGGCTTGTCTCAGGGGAAATCCTTTTCAGAGATGATGGACAGCTTGGGGTTTTCAAGTGCTATTGTGACCCAATTATCTCTAGCTGAAGTACATGGGAATCTTCACCTGAGTTTGGGGAAGATAGAAGAATATCTGGATAATTTGTCCAAGGTCAAGAAGAAGTTAATTGAAGTAGCGACCTATCCTTTGATTTTGCTGGGATTTCTCCTGCTAATCATGTTGGGGCTCAGGAATTATTTGCTCCCCCAACTGGACAGTAGCAATATCGCCACCCAAATCATTGGCAATCTGCCACAAATTTTTCTGGGGCTAGTGTTGGTTTGCTCTCTATCTTTACTTTTAGCCCTCACTTTTTACAAAAGAAGTTCCAAGATGCAGGTTTTCTCGATGTTGGCACGGGTTCCCTTTCTAGGAATCTTTGTCCAGACCTATCTGACGGCCTATTATGCGCGTGAATGGGGCAATATGATTTCACAGGGGATGGAGCTGACGCAGATTTTTCAGATCATGCAGGAACTGGGTTCTCAGCTCTTTAAAGAAATCGGTCAAGATTTGGCTCAAGCCCTGCAAAATGGCCGCGAATTTTCTCAAACCATAGCGACCTATCCTTTCTTTAAAAAGGAGTTGAGTCTCATCATCGAGTATGGGGAAGTCAAGTCCAAGCTGGGGAGTGAGTTGGAAATCTATGCTGAAAAAACTTGGGAAGCCTTTTTTACCCGAGTTAATCGTACCATGAATCTGGTACAGCCACTGGTTTTTATCTTTGTGGCCCTGATTATCGTTTTACTTTATGCGGCAATGCTTATGCCCATGTATCAAAATATGGAGGTAAATTTTTAAAATGAAAAAACTCATGACAAATTTAAAAAAAGCCAAGGTTAAAGCTTTCACTTTGGTAGAAATGTAGGTTACTAAAATTATTTATATTTTCCACTTGATAACAATGTCCTCAGCTGTTACCTGGACCTTGTTTATAAGATTTCTTACAAGTACCTTTTGACCCTCGTAGTCCATTGAAAATACTTTTTCAGCGTTTAGCAGCTCCCTCATGTCTGCCTTTCTTTTGTCTTTTCCGAGCGCTGGATCGTTTTCTAGTTCAGTCTCAAGAGTCGCCCTCATGCTTATAAATTCAGTTGACTTGTTCTGTAATTCCTCAAGAGTAATGCGATCATCTATGTAGAGGTCGTTTAGTCTACTGAGTTTCTTTGACAGCTCCTCTATTTGTTTCTTGTAGATCTCACGGTCGATGGTTTCAGCACTGTCCTCTGAAAATATTTTATCCAAGTAACCGGCGTCATCTTGTAGCTTGCTGATTTCTGTCAGTACATAAGCCTCAAGGTCATCTTTGTAATAAAATCCTGAGTCACATTTTTTGTTATCATTGTAGGTAGTGATGCCTCTCAGTGTTCTTAGGTGCCTTTGATGACATTCGTATTTTTTAAACCTGCTTCCATCTTTTCGCTTTACTCCTAAAATAATTTTTAAAGGTGCGCCACAATATCCACATTGGCCAATGCCTGATAGTATGTATTTTGCTTGGAATGGCCTAGGGTTGACGTTCTCTGCTGCTGTCCTTTGCCTGATTTTTAGCTCTGCCTTTGTCTTGTTATAAACTTCCTCTGTAATTATTGGTTCATGATTACCTGGATAAACTTCTCCCTTGAACTGATTGAAACCGCAGTAGACAGGGTTATCTAGTATGGCTCTGACCGCCCGATAGCTCCAAGGCACATGTTTTGGATAGTTCTCATTTAGATCATCCCTCAGTTTAGTAATGGATCTCCCTCTCAGATAACTGTCAAAAATAAACTTAACAGCCAGGGCCTGAGCTGGATTGACAGTAATGGTTCCTGTGTCTCTGTGGTAGTCGTATCCATAGGATGTTTTGGCCCACATCATGGATTTTCCAGCCTTTGCACGTCCTATTTTCCCAAGTTGCATGCGTTCCTTGATTTGCTCCCTTTCTAGCTGAGCAAACACAGAGAGTAGCCCAATCATAGCCTTTCCAAAAGGGGTAGAGGTGTCAAAATTCTCCTGCAGACTTAAAAACGCTATATTATTCTTTATGAAAATATCCTCAATCAAGTAAAGCGTATCTTTTTGACTACGGCTAAGACGGTCCAGCTTATAGACTAGAACTGTATCAAATTTTCTTTTTTTAGCGTCTTTGATAAGACTTTCTAGCGCTGGTCTGTCAGTATTTGCTCCTGAAAATCCCCCATCAGTGTATATCTTGTATACATTCCAGTCTTTAATATCGCAGTAGCTAGAGAGCTTAGCTTTTTGCTCATCAATAGAGTACCCCTCCTCAACTTGTGAGGTAGTAGACACCCTGACGTATATAGCTACTTTATTTGTTGTTTTCATTGAATTTGTACCCCTTTTTTGATAAAATAGGTACAAGAAAAGACATCATGCGAGGTTATCTCCATGAAAATCCTTTCTTGTCGTAAGCCTCACGCTCGGAGTCGCCAAACTTTGAGAGCGTGGGGCTTTTTTTATTTCTTAGATTTAAAGACGCATCCACAGTTTCGACAGTGCCAGTTGTGTTTCCCTTTTTTACCAACCAGGCCGAGGAGGACGAATGGCCAGGCAATCATCCAGCCGATGCATCCAACACAACCATTGAAACCTTTACGGTCCTGCATCATGTATTCAATTTGATCACTGCCACACTTTGGACAACGTTTCACATATTTAGCCATTATTTTATATTCCTTTCTTAATTGCGCTAAATTTTTTAAACTTTATAAATATCTACAACCTCTCCGATTGTTCGGATGTCGTCGTTTTCTGACAAGTGGATTTCTTCATATCCACTATTTAGACTTTGCAAGTACCAGGAACCGTCATAATCTCTTTTAAGCTTTTTGACGAAGTTCTTGCCATTTATCTGGAAGATCCCGATTGAGTTGATATCAATTTGGCTAGCTACTCTGATAAATAATAAGTCATTATCTTCTATGAGTGGCTCCATGCTATCACCAGCAACCTTAGCGATAGTATCGTATTCCTCTGGTACATCTTCAGCTCTGAGTCTCACTTCCATATGCAGATTATCTTCCTGAAATGTTCCATGACCTGCAGCAACCAGTCCCTCGACGTAGTCAATGATATAATCTTCATTGCTTACCTTCTCAAAGATAGAAGCAACCTTAGAGCTTTCCTGCTCATCAAGTTGAGCATTGGCAAAGTCGAGGACTTTCTCTTGTCTAGGTTCTTCTAATTGGTTGTAGATGGTTAGGATTTCAGGTTTTTCTTTATTCTCTTTTTGAATTCCTAAAAGAAATTCTGGAGTAATATTGAAAATTCTAGCGAAGTCATCAGCTTTATTGAGTGGGAATTCTCTAGTCTTATTGAAGTACCTAGACATTGTCGATTTAGCTATTCCAACACGTCTAGCTAGCTCACTCATAGACATCCCTTTCTTTTTTGCTTCTTCTTGGATTAGAGAAATGATTTCGTCATTAGTTCTCATGTTTCTTCGTTCCTTTTATTTGATAATTCAATTATACCATCGTTCCCAAACAAATACAAGAGAAACACAAAAAAACATTTTTTGTTATTTTTTTCAAAAAAATAGTTGACAAAATGGAACGACTGGAGTTATAATGAAGTTGTTCCACATCGGGAACGAATAATACTAAAAGGAGAACATGTTATGACAGTTAATCTGAAACGATTAAAGGCTGAACGGATTGCTAGTGGTATGACACAAGATGAAGTGGCTCACAAAATGGGTTGGAAATCACGTACACCATACGCAAAACGTGAAAATGGCTTAGTTTCTATTGGTGCTGACGAACTTGCAAAAATTACAAAGATTTTCGGACTGCCAATGGAAAAAATCACTATTTTTTTTAGCGAAAACGTTCCCGAAATGGAACAAACAGCCTAGGAAGGAGAGAAAGTGATTGAAAATAAATGAAGAGAAAGGAGACTGTATGACAAACTTTAAAGATTTGGATTGCCAGTTTATCTTTCAGGAATCCAACTGATGACTACACAGCTGTTAGTAATAGTTTTATCAACGATCCTGCGCTGGATTTTACAGCGATTGGCATCATGATGGTTATTTTGGCCAATCACCCCAACTGGCAAGTCTATCCAGATGAAATAGCCAAACGCAAAGGTGTTAGTCGTCCAACTATTAGTAAATATTTCAAAATCTTAGAAGAGGCTGGATATTTGCGTCAAGTTAGACGAAAACCTCCAGGCCGTGGAGGAAGTCACGTATTTCGATTTTTTTCGGATAGAAAAATATCTGATTTCCAGTTTGACATCATGTTGCAACGACTTGATAAAGCGATTAGTGATTCATTTTTTGAGATGTAAGTTTTTTTCATGTCAAATTTTTTCATGTCAAATTTTTTCATGTCAAATTTTTTCATGTCAAATTTTTTACACTAACAAATATTAACTAACAACAAGTATTAAATAACAATAAATATTAACTAACAACAAGTCCTACTTCTCTTAATAAATAAAAGAGAGAAATTTCAAATTTAGGACTTTGCAAAAATGGGAAAGGAGTACTCATGAAGCAATTAAAACTAAGTATTAAACCCAAGCAAGAACCTACTGAGGGTCAATCTCTTAATTCTTCAGGTTATTCAGTAAAAATCAATGACTGGGAGCTTGGCAGAGGGGTCACTGGCTTCAGACTAGAAATGCCTGCGAACGGAAAACCAAAAATCACTATTGATTTTACACCAGATATTATTGAAACTAATGGCGTGGTTGTGGATCCTCAAGCTTTAGAAGAGCTTGAGCAAGCTTATTCAGACTTTCTTGTCAAAACTCAAAATGAGAAGGAAAAATCTGAGCAGAGGCTGCAGGTTTTTGAGGGAGCGCTATCTAGTGTTGAGAGAGCAATCGTCCGTAACGCTTCTCTGCCCATCATCGAACGCTATATTGGCTTGAGACAGGCTTTTACTCGAAAAGGATGGGAAGAGCTAAACAGCCTTTACAACTACCAACTGAACGAAAAAGAGCGTAATTTGTCAAAAGACATAACACTGGATGACAGTGAAACCAATGCCTTTCGCAAACACGCTCTGAGGATGATGGGGATTATCGAATAACCCCGTGCATTCTATCTGTAAGTCTATTCTGCTCATTGATAGACTTAGACAGATTGCTAGCTACACGGCTATCTCTTGAAAATTCATCTAGGACTTTGGCGAGTGCTTTAGACAAATTTTCAGAGTTATCAATACCGTACTCATCAAGAATCATCTTGATAACTAGGTCATGCATAACATCACCTCCTTTCTAGCTTTATTATAGCAGATAGGAGAATAACAAAAAAGCCCCTCTGGAACGGCAATTCCATTGAGGGACTAAGCAAAATACTTTACGAGGTAATTATATCATGAAAAAAGTAAAAAAGGAATGGGAGCCACGGATTGTAAACATCATGGCAGATGGTTCTCAAGTTGACGATCTGACAGGATATGTCATACCTGCCGGTCATTCGTACTATGACATTATTGTAGGCATGAACAAGCAGTCTAATGAGGAGGGTGTAGCTTAATGAAATTACTTACCAAGTTAAAACTCAGACTTGAAGGACTCATCAATGAAGTGAGTCTTGACTGGAGAGAGGTCGCAGTCGAGCTTAACGAGGATCTTCTCGAAGAGCGCAAACGTCGCTTTGCTTTCGAGCAAGAAAACTACAATTTGAAGCAGGAGCTTGCTGCCTACAAGTACAAAGAAAACTTTGATATCAAGGCTAGACTGCAAGGAGAAATGTAGATGTACATTATATCAATCCATGTCAAAAATGCTGAAACTGGAAACGAGGATTTCAGTTTGATTGGAAGAGACTTTTTGCCAATTGGCAAGCAAGATTATTCGGCTACTGTTTTCGAGACTAAGGAAGAAGCTATTGCTTATTTGAAATCAGCTTCATACGAAGCTGCGGGAGTTTATGGAAATGACTGGGAATTTCAAGACAAGACTTCTTCTGGAGTGGAATCCCGCTGTCGAATTTGGAAAGTTGGAGAATAAATAAAAAAGGAGAACAATATGTTTAAAGCACTAAAAGCAATCAAAAAAATCAAACAACTGCAGAAAGAAATGCACGCTTTCAGCCTTGCGTTTCTAGCTCTACAAGATATGGGCTTGATGCCAGAGACTGAAAGAAGCAAGGCGAAGGCTCAAACAATGCACGATGTAAGCCACGTGCTCAAGGACGTCCTGGACGGCAAGTCGGTAGATGAAGCGATGAAGCGTCTAAATAGCGAAGTGAAAATTGAAGAGGTGGAGCAGGAAGATGAACAGAATTGAACTTGAAAACCGTGTGTGGCTTTTGGCCAACAATGAAGAAAAAAACGAATTGCTGGATCTCGGTTTGACATCTAAAGTTCGATATGTGAAGCGAGTCCTGGAACTAGGGAAGGTGTATGCTCATGTTTGATTATGACAGAGATATGATGCAACCACCCGAAGAGCGAGAAGAACTCGACCCGAGCGAATATGTAGATATCGGATGCGGTCGACGTCGATATGTGGGTGATGAAATATGATCCAGGAACTACACGCAGAAATCGATAACTGGCGGGCTGAATATATTCATCTTGGCCGAGAACTCGGGCAAATTATCAACGACCAACAAGATATTATTTTAAAATTGCAAAACAAAAACAGACGCTTGAAGCGTGAGAATTGGAATCTTAAGAAAACGAAAGGAAGAAAGAAATGACAAACGAATTAGCACAAGCAAAAGGCGCATATTTAACAGACTTACAAAAACTTGACGGAGCAACCTTGAGAAATTTCGTTGACCCAAAACATCAAGCAAGCCCGCAGGAATTGCAGACATTGTTAGCTATTGTTAAAAATCGTAATTTAAACCCGTTCACAAAAGAAGTTTATTTCATTAAATACGGTAACAATCCCGCTCAAATCGTTGTTTCAAAGGACGCCTTCATGAAACGAGCCGAACAAAATCCAAATTATGATGGATTTGAAAGTGGGATCATCTACGAAGATGCAAGCGGAGAATTGAAAAACAAAAAAGGCGTTATATTGCCAAAAAATAGCACTCTAATCGGTGGCTGGTGTGAGGTCTATCGCAAAGACCGAACAAGACCAGTCTATCGTGAAGTAGAGTTGTCAGCATATAACACTGGCAAGAACTGGTGGCAGAAAGCTCCAGGGCAAATGATTGAAAAAGTCGCTATCGTTGCAGCGGTTCGTGATTCATTCTCAGAAGATGTAGGCGGACTCTACACTAGCGAGGAAATGGAGCAAGCAGCACCTATCGATGTAACTCCTCAAGAAAGCCGTGAGGATGTTGTAGCACGCAAGATGACTGAGATTGAGCAATTCAACAAAGAGCAAGAGGCAAATCATGCAGATCCTGAACCTGCTCAAGCTGAGGAGCCAATACAGGGTGAATTGCTAGACGGTGAACTAGAATACTAGGAGGACAACATGCAAGAATTACAGGTAAAAGTAACACAGGCACAGGTTGAAATCGTTGACCGTGATAAATTTGAGCAGAATATCAATGAGGTTGTAACCAAGTATCAAAATTATACGGTTACAGCTGCAACTATCAAGGATGACAAGCAGACGCTTGCCGATCTACGAAAATTAGACAAGCAGGTCTCTGACGAGCGGATCAGGAATAAGAAAGTCTTATCTGAACCAGCTGACGAATTTGACAAGTATATCAATAATGCCATCCAACCGTTAAAAGACATCATTACTAAGATTGCTAGTGATGTCAAAGAATTTGAAGAACATCAAAAGGCCGTCCGAATTGACACTGTCAAAGGCTATCTAGCCAACAAATCGGCTGAGTACATGCTGGACCCTCGTCTCTTTGATGAAAAGGCCCTTGATTATGTAAAAGCTGGCGATTTCATGGCTGACGGCGTGACGCTTAAGAAAGCCACAATGAAATCACTTGACGACATGGTTACATTTGAATTTCAGAAACAGCAAGAATTTGAAAAGGCTAAGTCAGCTATTTCAGGCCTCTGTGCTGAGTACGGCATGACTGACTCACCTTACATCCGACAGCTGAAAGACTTGACTCTTGCTGAGGTCTTTGAACAAATCAAATCTGACTATGAATTTGAAAAACAAAAGGAAGAACTCAGACAAGCTCAAGAACGAGCAGAGCGAGAAAGTCAGGAACTTTTAGCAGTCCAACAAGCCAAACAGCAGGAACAAGCTCCAAAATCAACGGAGACCCCAAATTTTGACCCAGAGACGGGCGAAATATTGGACGGTGGGCGAATCCCCCAAAATGAGCAGAACGCTCTCAGAGGGGCTGAAAATGACCAAAAACGATACACCCAAAAAATGACTTTGGAAGTGTATTTTGTAGACACATCTGAAAAAGACCGTTTCAAGGCTAGTCTTGCGGATTTAGGATTCGAGTACAAGAAGAACTACATCGTCAAAGGCTATCAACGTATTGAACCATTGACGCAAGAAGAACTGGACCAAAAAATCAAATAAATAAACTAACGTGCCGTGAACCACGAAAAAAGCGAACTAGAAAACGTCAATGAAGGTCATGTGACCTTGGACGAGCGACTGTCCGTATTTAGCCAAACTCACACAAAGGCAGTCGCATTTTTTTGAAACGACATGAATGAAATCAAAGAAAAAGCCCTGGCCAAATTGCTAGAGGAATTAAATAAACCACATGATCTTGCACTTGATCGCATTCATAACTGGATTTGTGACCAAAAAGATGAAGAGTTATTCCAGGGCATCCTAAAAGAGCGATACTCTCTGAAATGCGCTCTGAAGTATGCGAAAGAAAAAGCTCGCAAATTTGCTGAAGATGGAGTGGCTTGCATCGATGACGAGACTGTTTTTGGATGGGTTCGAGAATATTTTATCTCGAATTCAAAAGTATCCAACATCGAACAGGTACCCGTTGAGCCAGTCAAAAAGAATAAGGCAGACAAACCAAAAAATCCTCAAGAAGAAAAGGTCGACGTGGCCAAAATCAGAAAAGGCGCAAGACCAGATGATGAAATCATCAAGAAACCTAAAATCAAGAAGGAGAAAGGAGTAGTTGAAGGCCAACTGGACCTTTTTGAAGAACTAGCATGAGCAAGATTAACGAACAATGCAAGCGAGAAGCTGAAAGACGATTGAAACCACCTGCAGATTTTTGGAGATGGTGCTACTCGCAAATCACAACGTACAAATGGAGCAATAAGGACAAGACCATAATCGCTTCAGATTTGAAGCTTGGCCATTGTATCGAAAAACGACTGACAAAGTCGTCACGGCTTACTTTTTATGACAAGACCTACTTTTTCTCCATCATTCTCAGCACCTCGAAACGCATCGAGATTCAATCTTATGAATTTAGCTCGAAGCTGGTCGAAGGAAAACAATTTATTGATTGGCATTTTACGAATTTGGAGCGATTCGAAAATGACAAACATGTGAAGATTGGACAAGATTACAGCGGACAATTTTATCCGTATCTATTCGCTAATTTCTTTAGTGGTGGTTTTTACACAGGAAATATTTTTTATCCAAACAATTGGGAAAAGAGACTTCAAAAAGTATCCGAACTCAAATATTTGGAATTCGATAATATCTATTTTTGGGAAATTGAACGACTTTACAAATATAAGTTTGAAATCGAGTTTGCCCAGAAGATTCATGCTTACAGATTGGCCAACGAAATCATGTTTCCGAATTATAGAATCGGATTTACAAGAACCGTAGACATGCGGACCTTGAACCGTAGATGGCTTCAGAAGAATAAACAATTTTTCAAGAATTCAAATCGCAGCTTTAACGAATTTGAGTTGAGCCGTCGATTAAAAGAACGGAACGGCCAGCTAGTACCTGGTATCGAGTCTTATCTGACTTACCACGATATCAAGCACATACCGAAAGGTGTAGGGATCAATAAGTTCCAAAATTGGATTATCAAGAATAGCATTGAGTTCAATGAATATCTTGATTACCTCAAAATGCTACGAGAAATGGGCATTGAGCCTGAAGGTGATGCTATGCTTGTGCCAAAGGATTTTACGGCCATGCACAATCACACGGTCGGATTATACAATCAATTCGTTGAAGAAAAACGCAAAATGGAAGACAAGAAGAAACGTAAGCAGCTTGAATCTGAGTTTAAACTTAAAAAAGGAATGGATAGAACCATCCACGGTTACGCATTCCATGTCCCTAGAAAAGTGGCCGAGCTGATCTATGAGGGCAAGAAGCTACATCACTGCGTAAGCTCATACACAGACAAGCATTTCAAAGGCGATACTTTGATAGTGTTTGTACGCTTATCAAATCAACCAAAAACACCTCTTTACACACTCGAAGTAAAGCAGGGTAAAATAGTCCAGTTTCGTGGCAAGTATAACCAAGACGTCCCAACCGATGTCTGGGACATAGCCAAAGAATGGATGAAGCAAACAAAATTAGTGCCAAAAGCAGCATAAAGGAGAAAAATAAATGCTAAATAAAATCGATATACCAGGAACAACTATCACACTTGAAATCGTGGACAAGACCATCACGATTACAAACAAAATTGAATATGATATGCAGATGAACTTCAGAAACACAGACGCAGATACCTCTCTTGATACGAGTGGCGACGTGTTCGAGCCTCTCTATTGGCTAGACATCAGGGTAACACCGAAAACGCCGACAGAGTATCATACGAGCCTTGGAGTCAAGAGGGAGAAACGCCACTTGGCCGAGCTTCAGAAGTTCTTTGAATTCGTTGAAGATAATAAGCGCAATCTCTTTGACATTTGTGGTATTAAGGGAGAACTACAATGAAAAATCTGACCTTATCGTTAGACATTTCAACTACTGCGACAGGATGGGCCGTGTTTCACGGCTCTGACCTTGTCCAGAGTGGTGTCTTAAAACATAAGAGCAAGTCATTCTTTGAGCGTGGGCGCTTCATGGCTAGCGAATTGCGAGCCATTCAATCAAGGGCTCTCCAGAAGTACGACTGTCATTTTGAATCGATCGTGGTCGAGAAAAATTCGGTTATGGGACCAAATCAGCAGTCCATGATCAGTATTGGAATTGTAACGGGCATCATCCTTGGACGGTTGATTGCTGACAATGTGTATTTTGTCAACGTGTCTACCTGGCGCAAGTATTGGAAGTTCAGCTATAAAGACCGTAGCAAGAAATCAATGAAGCTGCAGGCAGTTGCTAAGGTTTCCGAGAACTTCGACCTTAACGTCAAAGACGACGAGGCCGATGCAATCCTGATTGGTTCGTATTTTGTAAATTATGGCCAAGAATTCGGAGACCTGGAAAACCACAAGATAATTTAAAGGAGTTGGAAGATGAATGAAAAACAAATAACAGATTTAATCGAAATCCCGCAGTTCGTGGCGGAAATTATCGAGTATTACAAGAAACAGAACGCTACGTTGTATGATGCGCTCAGAGAAAAGAATTTTAATAAACAATACAGTGATTGGTTGCTGAACGAACAGGATGCTTACGACAAAGTCGCTCGAGCGTGGCTGGACGGCTACACAGTTGAGGAGGAGAAAAAATACAAAATAACACTTCTAAACAGAAATGACGGGGACTTATATCTCGTCAACCAAAATGCTGACTTAGCAGATAAATACGGACATTTTTCTCCCGTAGTGCTCCTTTTTACAAAATGCACTAATTTTTCAAAAAAGTGCTACGAACTCACGAAAAAGGAAGTAGTTTCGTATGATTTCGGCTGGGTATTCGATTGCCCAGGAATCAAGATCGAGGAGGTGAAAGATGAGTGATTTTCTAAAGCATATCGGAGGGGTAACATTGATGTTATCAACAGTTGCAGTCGTTTTCCTTGCTGTTTGCGGGCTTATTGAATGGTATTTTACGTGGGTCTTTTCAATTTTTCCAATCAAACCTTATTTAATACCAATCCTGTTAGTACATTCTTTTCTTTTTGGAGGATTGGTATTCCTTGTAGGAAGTTTAGTTGAACTAATCGGTAAAAGGAAATCCAAAAGATAAAATATAGGAGGTCACAGATTGAAACGAAAAAGCATATCTAAAGTCATGAGACAAAAAGTTTTAGATAAGTATGGTGGTCACTGTGCCTATTGTGGCAAGGAATTGGATTTGAAAACTTTAAGAGTGGATCATTTACACCCTCACTATCGAGGCGGAGAAGATAGTTTTGAAAACTATATGCCAGCATGCTATCAATGTAATTTCTATAAATCTACTTTTCTGTTAGAAGAATTTAGGGAGCAGATGTCTACCTTGCACGAAAGAATCACCAAGCCATTCATAGCAAGACTTGGTTTAGATTATGGAATCATTAAAATTGAACCATTCAACGAAAAGTTTTATTTTGAGGAGGTGGAGTGATGGAATTTTTACTTACAAGCACAAGCTGGGGAGTTGAAAATCGAATTCCTAACGCTGTAATTAAAAAATACACAAAAAGAGAAGTTAGAACCTGTTCGACATTTGAAGAATTTGATAAGCGATTTTCTAGGAGAGAAGGCACTTGGCTTTCTAAAGGAGTAAATCATAAAACATCTAAAGGTCGAATACAAAGAGAATTCCCGAACGGCGCAGAGGGGCATTTTATTGAAATCAATTCGATAGAGGAGTTACTAGAATTTCAGAGAGAAGTGAGAAGCGAGCTGATAATTACTTCTGCAAATGATAATGAGTCAATTCCAGCTATTGAAATTTATAACGATTATAGGGAGTAAACATGAAACGATTTATAGCGTTATGGATTGTATTGTCAGCTACTTTGAACATCTGGCAATGTATCCACATTAAAAAATTAGAAGCAAAGCGTCCGATGCTCATCTACAAGGCTGATAACGCAGGCGCAGAAATCAAAGGCAGAGTCGTCCACAAGGAGAAGATTGGCGACCTGCATACAATCACAATACAGAACTACGGCATATTTGTAGTGTCACAAGATAACTACGAATTTTTGAAAATTGGAGATGAGGTGAGGTTATGACAAAAACTATTGAACTACCAGACTATTATGAGCCTGACTGGAAAAATGCAAGGTACGGGTCGTTGGAAGAGCTTAAAGAATTGTTGCTCTTTAAGCGTATTGTGAAATGGGATAAGGACTTTCTGCTACTTGAAGACGGAACAAAGGTCACTATTGAAATGTCTGAAAGTGATTGCTGTGCCTCAGCAGGTGGGGAGTTCCGAGATGTATCACTTGACGCTGTGATTACTGATGTCGAAATTGGAGAACAGGAAGAAATCCCCGACCATTGGGGAGCTGGTTATAAAAATAAAGTAACCATCTTCCACAATCAAAATCCTGTAGCTATTGCCGACTGCGAAGCAGAGCATAACGGTTATTATTACAGCGTAGGTTCTTTAGTGATTGGTGATATTCATTTCCCAGTTGTTGATGCTTAGGAGGATAAAAAATGAGACCAAAAAGATACCCCTATTCAGGAAGAAAGGGCCAAGTGAAGTCAGCTAAAGCAGACTTGCCTGATCTTGTAGTCTTTCCTAACGTATCCTTTAGAAAAGAATTACTCAAACACGTTTTCTCAGTTGTCAAACAACATGACAACGCTACAATCATTTATTTTAGAGTCCCAAAAGTATTCGGGCTTGGATACGACGAGGAAAGAGCAAAGGTCGCTCTGAAATATGAGGAGACTATCAAGATACTCAATAGCTACTAAAACAAAAAAGCCAAGACACTCTCTGCCTCGGCTATAATCTCAATAATATTATTATATCACAAAGGAGACAGAGAGTGAATAAGGCTAAAGAGCTCTTGAAAGAGTTGCAGGATCTGGACATGGACATCCAAAGCCGTATAGATGAAATCAATGAGCTTGAGGCGGGTTTGCTCTCAAGCCCCAAGTGGACTGACGTCAAAGTCCAAGGCGGACAGACTAGAAAAGTTGATGATGTCTATACCCAGCTTGTAGTGATGAAACAGGCTATAGAACAGGATACCAAAGAAGTTATTAACAGGAAACTTGAATTAGGTAGAATGATCAACAGACTTAAAAATCCAAAGAGCAGATCTATTCTCAGGATGACTTACATTACTAAGACCTACATTGAGGATATTTGCGACAATTTGAGAATTAGTAAGGCAACTTATTACAGATTACGCAAACAGGCTGAGTCTGAATTAGAGGAGACTATCATAGACAAAGTGAGCTAAAGTGAGTGCGCATGAAGTCTAAAATCTGTTAAAATGGTAGTATCAAGAATTAAAGCAAAGGCACCTTAGGCAACCGCCTAGAAAAGCTTCTGAAAAACTGCTGGCTTGGGTTACCAGTGGCGATAGAGTAGGATGTTTTAATATCGCAAAAAGACTACAAAAAATAAAAAAGAAAAAGTAATTTCTAATTAACACGCAAGGTAGTAGTCGCCTTGAAGTTGGGATATAGCTCAAGTGGTAGAGCGGTAGACTTTTAATCTATTGGTTGCAGGTTCGAGCCCTGTTATCCTGATTCACAGAGTTGGCTGTGAAAACAAAGTCAAAGGACTATATAACCCGAAAAACACATATCGTTCAGATGTGTGTTTTTTGGTTAGAGGAGGAAGAAGTGAAGATAATTGATAAACCATTAGAATGGTTGACTCCTTATGAAAATAACCCAAGAAATAATGATAAAGCAGTAGAACCAGTCGCTAACTCAATTAGAGAGTTTGGTTTTAAAGTTCCAATCGTAGCAACTAAAGACGGAGAAATCATCAACGGTCACACACGCTATAAAGCTGCACGATTTTTGAAACTAAAAACCGTACCAGTCTTAATCGCAGATGACCTTTCAGATGAACAAATAAAAGCGTTCAGGCTTGCTGATAATAAAGTAGGCGAGATTGCCGAGTGGGACACAGAATTGCTCTACGCAGAACTTGAAAGTGTCGAGGGATTAGACATGACTATGTTTGGTTTCGAAGATATCGATTACTCTTTGGACGACTTCGAGGAATCTGAGGATCCAGAAGAAGCTATAGAGTCCTCTCAAGAGGAAGAGACAGGCATAGAGCATGGAGATATCTTCCAGTTAGGTCGTCACCGTTTAATGTGCGGAGATAGCACATCAGTTGAGGATATGGCGCAACTAATTGACGGAGAAGCGATTGACCTCTATGTAACCGACCCGCCATACAATGTAGCTTACCAAGGTGGAACAGAGGAAGCTATGACAATCCTAAACGACAGCATGGACGATGTCAGTTTTAGGCAGTTTCTAAGAGACGCATTCGCAGTCGCAAACAACCACTTGAAACCAGGAGGAGCGTTCTATATCTGGCACGCAGATTCTGAAGGTTTGAATTTTAGAGCGGCAGTCAAAGAGACAGGTTGGTTATTGAAACAGTCTATTATCTGGGTCAAGAATGCTATTGTGTTAGGTCGTCAAGACTACCAATGGAAACATGAACCTTGTTTGTATGGGTGGAAAGATGGAGCGAGCCATTACTTTGTAGACAATCGCTCACTAGCCACGGTCATTGAAGAGGACGAAGAAAACCTAAAAGAAATGACAAAGAGCGAGCTAATCTCTTATATCAAGACTATGCAAGAAACTACTCCGACCACTATCTTTTACGAAGATAAGCCAGTTAGAAACGATATCCATCCGACCATGAAGCCTCTGAAACTTATTGCTAGATGTATTTTGAATTCCAGCAAAAAAGGCGACAGAGTACTGGACAGCTTCAATGGTGGAGGTTCTACTCTCATGGTTTGTGAGAAGTCAGATCGTATTTACTACGGCATGGAACTTGATCCGATCTACGTCGCACGGACGATTAGGCGCTGGGAAGAAGAGACAGGGCTTACTGCTGAAAAAGTGAACTAAATTATTTAAAAAGTAAGGAAGTGAGGCGATGGCTAATGAGCAAAATTTGATAAAAAATTCAGAACGAACTCCGAGCGAACGCCGAAAAAATGCAAAAAAAGCAGGAGAAGCTTCAGGCAAAGCTCGTAGAAAAAAAGCGAACCTGAAAAAGGCTTTTGAAACGATTCTACAAGCCGAAGTTGCAAGCCCAAACGTGAAGAAGCAACTCGAAGAGCTAGGCTTCGACTCGACCAACGAAATGGCCCTGGCTATGGTCATGATGCAGAAGGCTATGAAAGGGAATGTCCGAGCTTTTGAACAAATTAGCAAGTTGACGACAACAGATGCGAAGGACGCCCTTGATAAGAAGGAACAAAAAGCACGTATCAAGCGTCTTGAATTGGATAATAAGAAACGAGAGCAAGAGCTTTCAGGCTCCAAGTCCGATACTGGGCTTATGGAGTCTCTACTTGAAGCTGTGAAGGGTGGTGATGAGGTTGAAGATTGATTTTTCAAACAAACAACTCAACATCATTCGTAGACCGTTCAACTATGAGCTTGAGGTCAACGAGGGCACGCCTCGAAGTGGTAAGACAACCGCTGGTCATTTCAGATATGCAAGATATTTGATTGAGTCGCCAGACGAGAACCATCTTATCGCTGCATACAACCAAGAACAAGCTTATCGTTTATTCATTGATGGTGACGGTACGGGTTTAATGTACATATTCGATGGGAATTGCAAAATCAGGCATGATGAGCACGGAGACCACCTCTTAATTGATACGCCCAACGGAACCAAGCGTGTCTATTACAAAGGGGGCGGTAAAGCCAACAGTGTAGGTGCTATCACTGGTATGTCGCTAGGCTCGGTAGTTTTTTGTGAAATTAACCTACTGAACATGGACTTTATCCAGGAGGCATTCAGACGGACGTGGGCCGCTAAACTACGCTATCATCTAGCTGACCTTAACCCTCCAGCTCCACAGCATCCAGTTATTAAGGATGTATTTGATGTCCAGAACACACGCTGGACCCATTGGACCATGGACGACAATCCGATTCTGTCTGAAGAGCGTAAGCAGTCTATTATTCAATCGCTGAAGAAAAACCCTTATCTCTACAAGAGAGACGTACTTGGTCAGAGGGTGATGCCTCAGGGCGTTATATATGGCCTATTTGACCTCGAGAAGAACATCAAGGACAATTTGGTAGGCGAACCTATGGAAATGTATTTCAACGGCGATGGTGGGCAATCTGACGCCACCTCGATGTCTTGTAACATCGTTACTAAGCATAGAGAGGACGGCAGAACATTTTTTAGGCTCAATCGTGTAGCTCATTACTATCATAGCGGTGCTGAGACCGGCCAAGTAAAGGCTATGTCTACCTATGCAGTCGAGCTTCGAGCGTTCATTCAGTGGTGTGTTAGCAAGTATCAAATGCGCTATACCGATGTCTGGATTGACCCAGCATGTAGATCCTTACGAGAGGAATTGCACAAGCTAGGCATTCAGACAAGAGGGGCTTTGAATAATGCCCACGATGTGAGTAGCAAGGCGAAGGGTATCGAGGTAGGGATTGAACGTGGCCAGAACATTATATCTTCAGGTCAGTTCTTGCTTATCAATCACTCTGAGGAAGAGTACGACCATTACTATTTCTTAAAAGAGATAGGTCTTTATAGTCGAGATGATAACGGACGGCCAATTGATAAAGACAACCACGCAATGGACGAGTTCAGATATAGTGTGAACGTATTCTATAAGCGTTACGCTAATTTTTAGCAATAAGGAGCCGATAAATGGGCATTATTCAATTTGTCAAAAATCTATTGAAGAGAGGACAGTACGCAATGACTACAGAAAGTCTAGCAAGTATCACAGACCATCCTAAAATCGCAGTGACAAGCGCAGAGTATCGTCGGATCAACGAGAACCTAAGATACTATCAGAGCAACATCGAGAAGATAACATACACGAATTCGGACGGTATCAAGAAACAAAGAGAAGCGACTCATTTGCCAATCGCTCGGACCGCTGCCAAAAAGATTGCCAGTCTGGTCTTTAACGAGCAGGCTTCGATTAAATTGGACGATAAAGAAGCAAATACATTCATTCAAGAAACATTGAAGAATGACCGCTTCAATAAGAATTTTGAACGCTATCTTGAGAGTTGTTTAGCCCTGGGCGGTCTTGCTATGAGGCCTTACGTGGATAATGGACGAGTGCGAGTGTCATTCATTCAAGCGCCAGTCTTTTTACCACTTCAATCTAACACGCAAGACATTTCAAGCGCTGCTATTGTTACTAAAACGATTAAAGCTTCAGGTCAGAAGAACATCTACTACACCTTGATTGAGTTTCACGAGTGGTCTAATGACGGTAAGTATATTATTTCAAACGAGCTATACAGGTCTGAAAGCTCTGAACAAGTAGGTGGGCGTGTGCCTCTAGCTGAAGTCTACGAGGATCTAGAAGAACAAGTTGAACTTGACGGTCTAACAAGACCGCTTTTTTCATACTTAAAACCTCCAGGGATGAACAACAAGGACATCAATTCTCCTTTAGGCTTGTCTATCTTCGATAATGCCAAGAGCACGATTGATTTCATCAATACGACCTATGACGAGTTCAAGTGGGAAGTCAAGATGGGCCAACGTCGAGTCGCAGTTCCTGAGAACCTCACAGAGACTCGCATGGTCAATCATGACGGAGACGTCCAGCTTGTCAAGCGTTTCGATACAGAGCAAAACGTCTACTTACGCTTATCTACTAACGACATGGATGGCGGAAGCATCACAGACCTGACGACAGCAATTCGGGCAGATGATTACATCAAGACCATCAACGAAGGCCTAGCGCTTTTTGAAATGCTTCTAGGTGTATCAGCCGGAATGTTTACATTTGATGGGCAGAGCTTGAAGACTGCGACCGAGGTTGTTTCTGAAAACTCAGACACCTACCAAATGAGAAACAGCATTGTGAGTCTGGTCGAGCAATCGTTGAAAGAACTCATTATCTCAATCTGTGAGCTTGGGAGCCTTTATGGATTGTATAGCGGTCCTATTCCTCAAATGGAGAAGATTGCAATCAATCTGGATGATGGTGTTTTTACTGACAAGAACAATGAGCTTGACTATTGGACTAAGGCTTTGGCCAGTGGCATTGTCAGCAAGGCTCATGCTATCCAGAAAGCATTCAACATGTCAGAGCTTGACGCCAAGAAAATGATTCAGGCAATCAATCAGGAAACGATGGACACGGCTAACAGTCAGCGAACACAAGAGGATATTGATATCTATGGAGAATGATTAAATGAACCTAATTCAACATCTAAGGTCGTTTATAGGACTTGAAAGCCCCTCACTAGGACGGAGAATACTAGCAAAAAAAATGGTAGAAGGAATAGAAGAGGCTATCCATGGTAAAAAAGAAGAGACCACCAATCCAATTCAATGACGAGCAACTGCTACTTCAAGCAAGCAATGTCGCAGACATCTACCATCAGTTAGCCTTGGATTTGTTTGACAACGTGGTCGAACGTGTGACTGAACGTGGCACGGTCTATCTTGATAAGCAACCGTATATCTGGCAACTTGAGAAGATGCAACAGATGCACCTGCTGAACGAGGATAACCTGAAGCTAATCTCTAAATACTCTGGAGTCGCTGAAGAGCAATTACGTCACATTGTCGAGAATGAAGGCCTGAAGCTATACACAGACACGAAGCAACAGCTCATGGAAGACTTAGGCCGTGGATCTGCAGGAAACAGCAATCACATTCAAGAAATTCTTGCTGATTATGCCAGTCAAGCTATAGGAGACCTTAATAACCTTATTAACACAACGCTGCCAAAAGCCGTCATAGGTGCTTATCAAGGTATTGTGGAGCAATCTGTCGCTAGAGTAGTCACAGGCTTGTCAACGGCTGATAAGGCTATCTCTGACACGGTCATGAAGTGGCAAGAGAAAGGGTTTCAAGGTTTCAAGGACAGCGCTGGGCGTAACTGGAAAATTGACAATTATGCTCGGACAGTTATCAAGACGACAACCTATCGAACTTATCGAGAAATGCGAACGAGACCAGCGGAAGAGCTGGGCATTGATACCTTTTACTTTTCAAAGAAAGCATCAGCGAGAGAAATGTGCGCTCCTTTGCAACATCAGATAGTCACGACTGGTCACGCTAGAACCGAGCATGGCGAGAAGATTCTTGCTTTGTCAGACTACGGCTACGGCCGTCCAGAAGGTTGTTTGGGTATTAACTGCGGTCACATGCTGACACCGTTCATTCCAGGAGCCAATTATAAGCCCGATTTGGGCGAGGATGTGGCAGAGGTTACGCCAGAGAAAGCAGAAGAAAATGCCAACGCAGAAGCTAAACAGAGAGCGCTAGAACGGTCTATCAGGGCTAACAAGGAAAAACTTCACGTCGCTGAGAAATTGGGCGATAAAGAACTGATAGACAAGTACAAGAGCAAAATAGGTACTCAGAACGCTGCTTTGAAAGACTACGTTGATAAGCACCCCTTCCTGAAACGTAATGAGGCAAGAGAAAAACTCTTCAAGAAAAACGAAAAACCAGCAAGCGTTGAACCTGCTGGCAATAAGTCTTACGTTTCTGTAAAAGAGAAATGGCTATCAAATGTAGATCCTAGCAAAGCTAAGGTCTCAGAAATGAATTTCTGGGAACATAACGGCCAGAAATATCAAGTTGATGGAAAACATGTAGTACTAGATTATTCTCGAAAAGAGAAAGAAGTAGGAGAATGGTTATCTAAAACGTTTGGGAAACATGTTCAAATGGCGCCAAGAGTTAATTATCCAAAAGATATCCCTACTCCTGACTATTTGATTGATGGTATGAAATTTGATTTAAAAGAGATTTCTGGAAGCGGGAAGAATGTTTTTGATAATGCATCGAAAAAAGCGAAGGAACAAGCTGAAAATATTGTGTTTGATATCACTAATACTCCGCTAGCTGAACAAGAAATCTCAAATAGGTTAGAAGAAATCTATAAGTCTGGTCGTCGAGGGTTAAATATAGCCGTACTGAAGAAATCAGATGAGTTGATTGATATTTTAGAACCAAAAGAAAAATAGAGGTGTCCCACCTCCTACCGCAGAATGAACTGTTTCAAGGGGAGATGGAAAACCTCTATTTACTAACTAAATTATAACTTATAATGCGCTTTTTTTCAAGAAGAAAGGGGAGAAAAATGAAATACCGTAAAAAACCTGTAGTAATTGAGGCGGTTCAACTTAATGAACGTTGTTTGATTGAAGAAGATTGGTTTTGGGACGCAGTGACAAGGAATGAGATTATCATTCACGATAATTGCAAGTGGAATAAAAACCCAGCATGGTGTGAGATTAAAACACTTGAGGGTGTTATGGTCGCAAAAACAGGCGATTATATAATCAAAGGAGTTCAAGGCGAGTTTTATCCATGCAAGCCTGATATTTTTGCAGAAACATATGAAAAAACGGAGGAATGAAATGTTAGAAAAAGCAAAACAATTGGCATCACAAGAATTTTAGCGCTTATCAGATCGTGAAATCAAAGCGGAAGACTGCTTTGTAGTTTGGTTTAGCAAGACCCTTCAAAACTGGAAAGCTCTTGTTAGTACGAACAAAATTACATCAAGCGAGCCTTGTGGAGATTATGCAGGAATCACGCATAATGGAGACAAGAAAGAGACTTACGTGGATGTTTATACTAAAGTCTCAAATCGTGCCATTAAAGATTAGGAGGTGATCCAGAGTCTTGACTTGCAGGAATAGACTGCTATAAATCACTGTAAATTGCTATAAACTGGTATTTTTGATCAGTTTTTTTCGGAAGAAAGGAAAACAAAAAAATGGAAGATTGGCAAAGACGTTTTATCGATGAATACAATGCGCTTAAGGATAAATATACAAAATTACACAAAATGATTGTGAAATACGAAGCTGGTACGCTCAATTTTGAACCAAAATGCTCAATTGAAGTTTTAAAAAATCAAAAGTGCGCCATGGGTCAGTATTTATACTGGCTAGAAATTCGATCAGAAATCGAAGGAATCGAATTATAAAACTAACCGCGTCAAATTCGATGCGGTTTTTTTGCTTGCCTTTATCCGCAGGCGGTAAAGAACGGAAGATAATACCTAATTTTAGGAGGACGGAAGAATGGCAGAAGACATTCAAACAACTGACCAGCCAGTCAACGCTGGAGAAACCACTGAGTCACAAACTCAAGAGCAACCTGTCAAGACTTTCACTCAAGATGAAGTGACTGGTCTTGTAGCTAAAGAGTCAAAGAAAGCGCAAGAGAAAATCTTCAAAAGCCTAGGATTTGAGGATGTCAAAAGCGCTAAAGAAGGACTTCAACAACTCAAAGAGTGGAAAGATTCACAAAAGAGCGAGGCTGAGAAACAGTCAGAAGCGCTTGTTGCTAAAGAGAAAGAGTTAGAAAATGCTTTATCAGATAAGAAGAACCTGGAAGCGAAACTATCAGCTCTGACTTTGGGAGTAAATGCTGAGTCTGTTGACGATGTCATCACTCTATCAGCTCGCTTGGTATCCGACGAGGTGTCTATTGAAGATGCTATTGGCCAAGTATTGCAGAAATATCCTCAGTTTGGTCGCACAGAGCAAGCCGAGGAGAAAAAGCCGACATTTTCGGCCGGAGGAAATCCAACGGCTGGAACGAACCAAGAAGATGCCTTTTTAAAGGCTCTCGGACTAAATAATTAACAGGAGAATGATCAATGACAATTAATTACATCACTAAACACGAAGGCACCTTTGAAAAGAAATTGATGCAAGGCGCACTCACAAGCATTTTGGAAACGCCACAAGTAAACTGGTTGGGCGCTAAGTCTTTCGAGTTGCCTACAATTTCAGTTACTGGCTACAAGGCGCATACTCGATCTAAAGGCTACAACGCTGGTACAGTTTCAAACGACAAGAAAGTTTACACCCTCGGATTTGACCGTGATGTCGAGTTCTTCGTAGACGCTGCAGACGTAGACGAAACCAACCAAGAACTTTCAGCTGCTAATGTATCTAACACATTCATCACTGAACACGCAACTCCAGAAGTCGATGCTTATCGCTTCTCTAAAATTGCTACAGAAGCTATCACAAACAGTCACTTCAAGTCTGAAGATGACCTGTCAGAAGTGAACATCTACACAAAATTGAAAGCTGCTCTTTTGCCCGTTCGTAAATATGGCGCTCAAAACATCGTTATGTATGTTTCTAGTGAGGTTATGGATTTCTTGGAACGCTCTAAAGAGTTCACACGCTCAATCGCTACTACGTCGCCTCAAGGAATTGATACTCGTGTCACTTCACTTGACGGAGTTCAGCTTATCGAAGTTTGGGACGATGCACGCTTCAAGACTAAGTTTGACTTCACTGAAGGCTTTGTTAAGGCTTCAGACGGTAAAAACATTAACTTCTTGATCGTTGCTAAGCCAGCAGTAATTGCCAAGGCTAAGTTCAACTCAATCTATCTTTTCGCTCCTGGCCAACACACAGAAGGTGACGGATACTTGTATCAAAACCGTTTGTATCATGATCTTTTCGTCTTGCAATCAAAACAAGACGGGGTCTATGTTTCTCACAAATCTGCTTAATAAGGAGGTAGAAAATGCGTAAGTACGAAAAAGGAAACCAAGTCTACACCGTGCAGGAAGGCAGCTTGCTTGAAGCTCAGCTAATCGCTGATGGATTTGAAGAAGTGATTGAAGATGGCCAAATCTCAGAGATTTTGGCTACTCATTCACTTTCGGACATGACTTTGGCAGAGTTGAAAGCTCTTGCTAAAGAGCGAGGGTTTGAGGGCTATTCAAACAAGACCAAAGACGAGCTATTGGAGGTGCTAAATGGCCAAATTTAAAGCAAAATTGAACGCTTATCTAGCTAAGTCTGACCGTCATTTTGACAAAGGGCAAGAATACGAGCTAGATCAAGACGAAGCTAATCGAATCAATGGCCTGTTTAATGAGGTGATTGGTGAAGATTGCTTTGAACTCATTGAAGAGCCTAAGCAAGATCTAGTTGAGGTGGGGACATCCACCTTTTAAGGAGGTGATTAGATGGCTTACTTAACTAAAGAGGAGTTCGATAAGCTCGGATTTGAGGTTGAGGGCGACTTTGACAAGCTTTTAAAGCGTGCTGAACTCGCTATCGATGCTTACATCAGGGATTTCTATTCTCTAAACAGCTTTGATAATGACAACAAAGCTCGCAAGAAGTCAGTTAAACGTGCCACGGCTTATCAAGTAGCTTATTTAGATAGTTCTGGGATCATGACGGCAGAGGACAAGCAGTCTATTGCCAGCATGTCAGTAGGGCGGACATCTATAAGCTATCGTTCAGGTTCTCAGAATGGCTCGGGTTCGCTTTCTTTGGGTGAAAGGTATAATTTATCAAGAGATGCTGAAAACTGGCTCAGGATGGTTGGATTTGGTTCGGCGAGGGTTGATTATGATAGATAAACGAATGCTACCTAATTCTGTGACTATCAAAAAGACAATTGGTGAGGACGATTGGGGGAAAGAGGCTTACTCTGACCCTCTTTTGTTATCCCCTTGCAAATTCGATAGATCCTTTTCTCGTTCCGGAACAGGCAATCATCGTAGTGAGTCCAATTCCTCGACTGTGATTGTCTATCACAAATACTGCCCTGTGGCGCTCGACAAGAGTTTCGTTGGTGGGGTTGTAGAAGAGGACGGCGTCAGCTACGTTGTTAAGAACATCATCCCTCAATATCATCCTCTAACCAAGAAGCTACTAGCTTATGAAATCGAGGTGATTTGATGGGCGGCGTTAATGTAAAGATAGACCTTTCAGGAGTTGAGAAGAAAGTATCTCCAGAGAATTTCGCAAAAGGGAAGTTAGCTATTGCCAACCAGATGCTGATGGATATGGAGCGATTTGTCCCAAAACGAAGAGGAGACCTACGTTCTAGCGGACATGTTCGACAAGATTCGATTGTCTATGCGACACCTTACGCTCGATTGCTTTACTATGGCAAGAAGCGGAAAGGTTTCTTTTCAGGAAAACAAAGAAGATTTTTCTTTGCAAATAAAGATAAGTTGCTGAGCCAAAAACCAACGCCTGGAACTGGTCCAAGGTGGGATAAAAAGGCCTCAGCTCTATATGCTAAGAATTGGGCTGAAGTCGGAGCGAAAGCGATGGGAGTGAAATGATTCAAAAAAATGATTTTGCAGAGGTCTTGCTTGAGCATATCAAAGGCATCCAAGACAAAATTCCGTCTAAGCTCGGCTATTTAGCCGAAAAAGAGGGATTGGTCCTTTATCCGCTACCTGGCGGAGAAGTGGTAGACGAGGACATGGCCGGCACTCAAACGGTCAGCTTACCCTTTGAAATTGCTATCAAGTCACGAGATCAGGAATTAAACAATAATACATTGTGGCAGATTAACGCTGCCTTATCAAAAATGGACCTAGAATTGCCAAGTAAGAATGGCTCTTACGAGTTCTTAGGTTTAAAAGTTGACAAACCTTACTTAAACGATTTAGATGAGCAAGGTTTTTACATTTACTTGCTGGACGTAACTGCCAGCCTTGAAATCGAAAGGAATGAATAATGGTTAAAAATAAAAACGTAAAACGCAAGCACTACATTGGCCCTTACAAAGAAACGACTCCAGACACTCCACCAACTGCAGCGGATTACCTCTGGATTGCTAAAGGGATTAAGAAATCGTCGCCAGAAAACAACGAGAAGACAGACGACTTTACCGACTTTTCTGGCGACGGGACACCTGAAGAACA
This sequence comes from Streptococcus sp. GP0011, assembly GCF_030546305.1. Lineage (GTDB taxonomy): Bacteria > Bacillota > Bacilli > Lactobacillales > Streptococcaceae > Streptococcus. The sequence continues at coordinate 39,642 of NZ_JAUONR010000007.1, forward strand.
AGTGATCACTAAAACACGAGGGCGCTCATTCGAGGGCGTTCGTGATACAGATGACAAAGCGCAGAATTTTGTGGCAGACAAAGAAGACGCAGTCGGTGACGAGCTTTTGGTTTGGTACAAGGAAGTTGACTCGACCAGTAAGACCCAGTATGAAGGTCCAGCTCGTCTTTCTGGTATCGAAATCGGAGACGGTGAAGCGTCAGAGAATGAAAGTATTAAGTTTAAGGTCGTATGGACCCGTAAACCTAAGAAATCAACAGTAGTACCAGGATAATCTGAGGCGTGAAATATCACGCCTTTTTATTTTTGAAAAGAGGAGAAAAACAATGGTCGTAATTAAGAAATTAAGCAATATCATTCCTATTGATTTCGGAGAATTTCAGCTGGAATACATTGCAAATGACAAGGGCGTGAAGGAACTTGATAAGTTCCGTGAGGGCTTAGCAAAGAACTGGAAGAAAATTGAAAAACTTTCCGACGAGAAAATCGCAGAAAAAGCTAAAGAGCTTATCGAAGATGGTTGGACTCAATTATTCGGAGCGGATGCATTTGAAAAAGTCTATAAATTCGCAGACGAAGATACAACTATCGCATTTAACTATCTGATGCAGACCATTCTTGGGATTCAGAAAGAATATCGAGAGCGCAACTCAGAAGACGCATTCAAGAAATATCTAGCGTGATGCCATGTTAGATATTTCTAGAAAGCTAGTTGATGAGCTTGTTTTAGAAATTGAAGGCAAAGAACAGACTTTCCCTCTGCTCTTATCGTTCGATAGAGTCTTGAAAGTTTTTGAATTATGGAAAGACGATGATATTCCTAAATTCATGCGCCCGTTTTTAGCGTTGCGGATCCTTACGGGTGTTTCTTTTGATTGTTTAAGCTTTGAGGAGGCTTTGGAAGTTGTTCAGGCAATTTTTGAAGAGCACATCCAGACAGGCGAGAAAGAAGACGATGTTGAGTATGACTTGGCAGGCAATGTCATAAAGTCCTCGACAACGTCAGAAACACCACAAAAAAGACTCTACAACGTGAAGCATGACGGAGCTTATATCTTTGCTTCTTTCATGCAAGCTTACAGAATCGACTTAATCGAAGAAATCGGTAAGTTGCACTGGAAGAAATTCAATGCTCTAATTGTTGGCTTGCCTGAGGGAACCAAATTTGTAGAAGTCGTGAAAATTCGCTCTTATGAACCGCAAAAAGGCGACAGTCAGGAATACATCGATAAGATGCGAGAGTTGCAAAAAGAGTATCGTCTTCCAGACGATGACTACGACGAAGAAGATGACGAGTATGACTATTACGAGTAGAAAGGAGGCATAAATGGCAGATGGTAAAGTGGTCATCCAAGTTGATATGGATGGCAATAAGGCTCAATCAGGAGTGGCACGTCTAAAAGGGATGGTTGGCGGACTGACAGAAAGCGGGATGCAACTAGGTTCGGTCTTTAAGTCAGTTTTAGGAGCTAACATTGTCAGCGGTGCGCTGATTTCTGGGATTCAATCCCTTGGCAGTGCTATCAAGGGTGTATTTGCTACAGCTCTAGATGAGGGCGCCAAACTCCAACAATCATTTGGTGGCGTTGATACGCTATATACGACTGCAGCTGAGTCTGTAAAGCAATATGCGAACGCTGCAGCCTCAGCTGGTATCTCTGCTAATACCTACGCAGAGCAAGCTGTTTCTTTCGGTGCCAGCTTGAAGCAAGCGCTCGGTGGTGATGCTGTGAAGGCTGCACAAATGGCAGACAAGGCTATCATGGCCATGGCTGATAACTCAGCCAAGATGGGTACAGATATTGGTTCAATCCAGCAAACGTTCCAAGGCTTCGCTAAACAGAACTATACCATGCTAGATAACTTGAAACTTGGATATGGCGGTACCAAAGAAGAAATGCAACGACTTCTTAAAGACGCCAGCAAATTAGAAAAAGCAATGGGCAAGAAGTTTGATATCAACAACTTTGCGGATATCGTAGAAGCCATCGACCTAGTTCAACAAGAGTTGGGAGTCGCAGGAGTCGCAGCACAAGAAGCGCAGACTACATTCAGTGGTTCGTTTGCGGCAATGAAGGCTTCGGCATCCAACTTCTTGGCGAATTTGACGCTCGGAGAAGATATTGGACCGTCTTTAAAAGCGCTTATTTCTAGCACCTCAACGTTCCTTTTAGGCAATTTCTTGCCTATGGTTGGAAATATTATGAGACAACTTCCTCAAGCTATCGATACAGCCTTGGCAGAAGCTGGGCCAAGGATTGAACAAGGGTTCAAATCGTTGTTTGCTTCGCTCGGAGTTGACGAGGGTGTTTTTGACGTAATCAAGGACACTTTTCGAGATGTTGTTGTGACAATCCAGTCGCTCTTTGAAGAACTGACAAGCGAATCCAATGGGTTTGGTAATGTTATTCAAGGGGTTGGAAATGTCATTCAAACAGTTAACGTCATCATCCAGAATATGGCTATGGCCTTTCAGTTTGCACTAGAAGCCTTCTCTGAAACAGGAGCAATCAAGAACGCCTATCAAGCATTTAAGGATTTGACGGATGCAGCTTTAGATCTTGCTATTAAGTTAGGCGATGCTATTCCTTGGGATATCGTAGGCGCGGCCGCTGGGCACGTCGTGAACGCTATTTCAATGATTGTGAGCTGGATTTCAAAATTAACTCAATCAATTAGTGCAGATGTCTGGAGAGGATTGATTGCAGGGATTGGAGGAGCTCTAGTCGCTTTCAAGGCATTTAATTTCTTGAAGAGCTTTAATCCGTTTGGCTTATTTGCTAAAGGCGCCAAGGAAGGGGCAGACGAAGTTGTAAAAGGTGCAACGAGCTCGAAAAGCGCAATCGCTCAAATCTTCAAATCAATCTCAACTCTAATCAAAACAACAGGAACAGCAATCAAAACGGCTGCGACAGGAATTGGTGAAGGCATCAAAATTGCTCTTTCTGGATTGGCTCCGGTCATCCGAGCATTTGGATTGGCTTTGAGAACGGCTGGGATTGGGAACATCCTTGCTCTTGGCGGAGCGATTGGTATTGCAGCAGTCGGAATCGGCGCTGGAGTGGCTATTATTGCGGCAGGCTTAAGTCTCATTGCTAGTCAAGGTGAAGGGGTAGCCACGATCATTAACGCTGTTGGTCAGGCATTCGCTACGGTTGCTACTGCGATTATTGGTGCATTTGCTCAGGCTATTGTATCTGTCGCAGGAGTTTTACCAACAGTAACAAGCGCCCTCGCTCAGCTATCTCCTCTTGTTGTTGCGGTTGGAGAAGCAATTGGAGCAGCTGCGCCATTCATTACAGCTTTAGGTGATGCAATTGCAACTGTAGCTACAGCAATCACTCCAATCGTCGATATTATAAGTAATGCGTTCGTTTCAGTAGCTCAAATTATTGCTGACGCTATCGTTCAAATTGTTGAAGCAATAGCTCCATTTGCTCCAGCCATAACTGAAATGGTGGTTGCGATTGCTCCTTCAATTGCAGATATTGTTTCGTCATTTAGCAGCATGTTCTCTCAGATTAGTCCTATCATTGATAGCTTGTCTAATCTCTTGAAAACATTTGGAGAACAAGTGAGCTCTATCTTGAAAAGTGCTGGTAGTGTAGTTGAGTCCTTTGGCTCTGCTATCCGTAATGTCCTTGACGGTGTAGCTGGAATCTTTGACAGCATCGGTAATGCTGCCTTAAACGCAGGCCTTGGAGTCAAATACATGGCTGAAGGGATTTCGATGCTCACTGAATTAGGGTTGCTAGATTTAGCTGGAACATTGGCAACAGTGGCAACAGGATTGACAGCTATTGCCAATTCTGGCATTGCTTCAGCAGGTCCTGGGTTGCAACAAGCAGGGACTGGGTTGAGTTTGATAGCTATATCAGCTCAACTTGCAAGTGTAGCCTTGCAATCACTACCTACGGCCTTATCATCACTAAGCACTAACCTTAGCACATTGCCAGAAACACTGACAAGCGCTGGAACTTCGATGAGCACGTTTGCTACATCGGTCATGGCTTCATTTGCAAGCTTGTCTGGTTCTGTATCTGGTGTAATGGCGCTTCAGACAGGTTTGGTGGCTCTAGCTAATGCTATGATGATGGCTCAAAGTGGGGCTTCAGCGATGTCTTCTACTCTAACGATGATTAACGCTTCAGCTTCATCAGCTACATCGGCCATTTCTCAGCTTGCTTCAGGTATGGCTTCAGCGATGGCTCAAGCTGTATCGTCGGTTCAGTCAAACATGGCATTGATTGTGACTGTAATTTTGCAGTCGTCAATTCAGATGACGCAAGCAGGTCAACAGGCAGGCCGTGGGGTTTCTGAAGGGATAACAAATGGTATCCGTTCAGGAGTCGGCTCGGCGACATCAGCAATGTCATCCATGGTCAACTCTATCCAGTCTACAGGAATGAGAGGCGTCTCTACTATGCGCTATGTAGGTGACATGATTGGTCAAGGTTTAGCACAAGGTATGTACTCAGCGCTTGGAGCTGTCACGGCTGCTGCTAATGCTCTTGTCGCTCAAGCTGAAAGAGCCGCACAGGCCAAGGCTAAGATTAACAGTCCATCACGCCGTTTTAGAGACAACGTCGGACGTTTCATTTCTCAAGGGGTGGCAGTCGGTATCTTGGCAGATGCTCACAAGGTAGATGATGCCATGGGCGATGTATTCGACCAAATCAAAGCCTTTAACTTTGCCCCTGAAGACATTCTTGGAGTAGGTCAGGCTAGCCTTACGAAGACACTTCAGGTCAAGTCAGACCTAGATCGTCAAATTAAAGCGAGCGTTAAGGTCGTACAAGAAAAATCTAACCGACTTGTCGAGCAAGCTCTAGAAGTTGCTGAGAAGGCAGTCAAACGGCCAGTCAGTCTGATGATGGAAAGTGGAGCGCTTGTCGGTCAAATCGGCCAAAAGATGACCGATTACCAAAACGACCAACTCATGATCGATAACATGATGAGAGGGATTATTTAATGGACACAGTTATCTATAACAATCATGACCTCTCTGAGGTTATAAAAATCAACGAAGTAATTCGTCCGGTAGGAAACGAAAGGGACGTCACAACAAATGACGCCCCTTTTTTGGGTGTAAACGTCCAAGAAGTAAGAACCGGACCTAAAAAAATCAAAGTTAAGTTTACCGTTCAGAAAAAAACGGCTAGGGATACCGAATTGGCCAAGCACACCTTAGCTACAATCCTGAACACCGACAAGCCAGTTCGTATTGATATTTCAGACGAGCCTGACAAGTACTATATGGGACTTGTCATTGGTTCTGTGGATGTCGATAACGTAGCTAGATGGCTTCAAAAGGGCGAGTTTGAGATTCTTGTTCCTGATGGTGTCGCACATGGTACGACCTATAGACGGTTCGATAACGGCCAAGAGCAACCTGACAAGGTTGTTTTTAACTTGGTCAATAATGGCAACGTCCCAGCTTTTCCTGTCGTTACGGTCAAAAACAACGCTGAGAACGGCTATATCGGTCTCGTCAATACTAGCGGAGCTTTTGAAGTTGGAGACCGTGAAGAGGCTGATACAGGGATAGTTAAGAAATCCGAAATCTTAATGGATTTTAGAGGCGATAAAATCTCAACTGGTTTTTCCCAAGCATTAAAAAATCAAGGTGTTACAAACGACAATACGGAGTATGTGGTAGGAACCGCTGAAAGAATAAATCTCTGGGAGCGTCCCCATATTAAATTAAAAAATCTACGAGGTGAAACCAAGTTACAAAACTATGCTGCTAGTCTAACTTGGACTATCCCGAATGATAGTGTAGGAGAAATTGGGTCTTTAAACGATTATCTTTGGTGGCGACAAGTCTTTTGGTCTGAGGCTCTTAATCAGTATGGTTTTATTAAAATTACTATTTCTGACACTAACGATAAATTCTTATACGGCGTGGAGAGTTTCAAAAGGTCTCTGGGCTCAGAATGTGAATATAACTTCTTTGCTAGCGATGGCAAGGGTAGCTATAACATTCTGAAACGTTGGGAATTTGACGGAAGCACTACAGGAGACATTAACCCTTTTAGTGTAGCTAGAGGCTGGTCAGATTTGAAACGGAATGATGACAAGGTACAAGTCTTTTATCGTGGCTCTTACTTTACTTTCACAGTTCCTGAAATAAAGGGCAGAAAGTCAGCTAAGATCCATGTGACATTAGGGGCATATCGAGATTATCCAATGGTCTCTCATATGTATCTTGATGAATTGTATTATCGCAAAGATTTTGTGCCAGGAATCGGTGATGTGCCGAACCGCTACCCAATCGGTTCAAACGTTGTGCTAAACAGCGAGAATGACACTGTCACAGTGGACGGCCTTGAGAAGATTGTAGACGTCGTAGATGGATCAAGTTTCTTGACTATTCCTCCAGGTAATAGTCAGCTTGAGGTCTATTGCTCAAGTTGGGTCAAGACCAAGCCAACTGTAAAAGTAGAATTTAAAGAAAGGTATCTATAGCAATGTTATTGACAATACATGACTCAAATTTGAGAAAAGTGACTTTTATCGACAATGACAAACAGGATACATTGAACTATTTCAATGACACCTGGACAAGATACCTGGAAACTGGTTCTAGTACCTTTGATTTTACAGTCTTTAAAAAGGCAATTATCTCAGATGTAGGCAAAAAGAGGGCTTATAACTCTCTCAATGAGAAAGCCTTTGTTTCATTCAGATACAAGGGCAGAACTTACCTGCATACAATCCGAAAAATTGAGGAAAATGAGAAGGTCATTAAATGTTACGGTATCAATCTAAACCTTGAGCTTATCAATGAGTATTCTATCCCTTATAAATCACCTAAAGCTATGAGTTTTAAGGAGTTTTGCGAGGCTATGGACCTGCTCAACTATACTTTCTTAAAAATCGGTATTAATGAGGTTGCTAATAAGAAAATCTCTGCTGAATGGGAGGGCACAGATACTAAGCTCAATAGACTTTTAAGCCTGGCTAAGAAATTTGGCGCAGAAATTGAGTTTGACACACGTCTCAACGCTGACAGCTCTATCAAGTCATTTACAGTCAATGTCTATCATGAGCACGACGATAGCCACCAGGGAGTTGGTCAAATTAGCCCAAAAATCTTGAAGTATGGTAAAAACCTCAAGACGATCACTAGGGCAATTGACAAAACTGGGATCTATAACACGGTTGTCCCAACAGGTAAGGATGACAAAGGCAACGTAGTTGATATTAGGGGTCTTGGAGCTTGGTCAGTCAATAACGCAAAGGGAGAACGTGAGTTCTACCAGTCAGGAGCTGCATTGTATGCCCCTCTCTCTATGCAGATGTATCCGTCTACTTTTACTCACTCAACAGGGGACCGTGACCAGTGGATCCGTAAGGATATGACGGTAGAGAGTTCAAATCCTGAGGTCATCCGATCAGCAGCCTACCGTGAGCTCAAAAAGAACTGTTACCCAGCAGTCACTTATGAGGCTGAGGGCTTTGCAGATTTAGAGATAGGAGACACAGTCAAAGTCTATGATGACGGCTTTAGCCCTACTCTCTTGCTTGAGATGAGGGTATCTGAGCAAGTCATCAGCTTTACCAATCCAAAAAACAATAAGACCACTTTTTCAAACGCCAAAGCGCTTGAAAATCGTCTATCTCAAGGCATTCAGCAACAGCTAGACCGAATGATAGAGGACGCTAAGCCCTACACTATCAAGCTAGCTACAGATAACGGCATAGCTTTTAAAAATGGCCAAGGTCAGACGATTGTGACCCCTACTTTGATGAAAGGTAACAAAGTCATCAATAGCGGATGGCGCTGGGTTGTAGATGGCGAAATCAAGGCTACAAGCCCTAGCTACACTGTGAGGGCTGCTGACATCAATCAAAAGATGGTCTTGACGGTCTCAGCATGGATTGATAACAAAGAGGTAGCCTCTGAGCAGTTGACTCTTATCAATACGTCAGACGGAACGACTGGAAAAACTCAGTACTTGCATAGAGCTTGGGCCAATTCAGAGGACGGACGTGATGGGTTCAGTACGTCATCAAGCGCCAATAAGCGCTATTTTGGGACGTACACAGATTTCACAGAGGCAGACAGTCAGGATCCTACACGATACAACTGGACGGCTCTTTTTGATAACGTAAAAGGCGGAAATCGTAACTATTTCAAGAATGGCCGAACTCAGCAAATCAACACGGGAAGCAGTGAAACGTATGACATGCGGACTTTCATTTTTGACGATTTTTGGAAAAACCAAGACAGGCTAAAACCAAATTATGTGCGTGTAGCATTTGAAATTAGCTTATCTCCAGCTCTAGCAAAAGATACACAGGTCAATGTGCATTTTTCGGCTACTCCTTGGTATAAAAATCAAATTGTCCTCAAAGCTGGAGTCACTACCCCTCAAAGTTTTGAATTTACTATTGACCTCTCAAATGCCTCAGAGGCTTACAAAACAGATAATATTTTCATCCGTTTTGGTACAGCTCATGGATTTCCTGCTAATCAGACGGTCACGCTTGAAAATGCCATGTTAGCTGTGGGAACAAATTTTCTCGGTTACGTGAAAGCTATCGAGGATGTAGAGACTGACATCAACTCTAAAGCTGACCAAGGATTGACTCAGGTACAGCTGAACGCTTTGAATGAGAAAGCTGGAATTATCCAGGCTGAACTTGAGGCTAAGGCTAGCGCTGATACACTTGATAACTGGATTAAGGTTTACAAGGACTTTGTCCAGTCTAACGAGACAGCAAGGTTACAAGCTGAGAAAGATTTGATTTCAGCTAGTCAGCGTGTCTCAAGTATTGCTAAGGATCTTGGAGAACTATCTGACCGTTGGAATTTCATCGATACCTATATGAGTTCTTCAAATGAGGGGCTTGTGATTGGTAAGAATGACGGTAGCTCTAGCATGCTGTTTAGTCCAAATGGACGAATTTCAATGTATTCAGCAGGGGTTGAGGTTATGTACATCAGTCAAGGGGTCATCCATATTGAAAACGGTATTTTCTCTAAGACTATCCAGATTGGACGTTTTAGAGAAGAACAGTATCATATTAACCCTGACATGAACGTCATTCGTTATGTAGGATAGAAAGGAGCGAAATGCCAAGATTCAGTAATTCAAGTAACAGCTTATATTTGAATGTGTATATCGATGAAGCTTCAACAGACGTTTCAACTAATACTTCAACCATCAACTGGCAGTTGACAGTTAGTCGTTATACGTACTATCACACGTTCAATAAGCAGGGAGACAGTACGTTATCTCTAACTTTGGACGGCCAAAATGTGCACTCTAGCAATCCAGTTTGGGAAGTCTGGGACGGCGAGGCCACTCTCGCTAGTGGTTCAACCACAATCTCACATAACCCAGACGGTCGCAAGACACTGCCTTTCTCATGTACTTTCAACCCTAATAATGGTTTACATGGAACTATCACAGTTTCAGGAAACCTCGGTCTGACTGCTATCCCACGCTCAAGTTCTGTAAGCGTGAGCGCTGGGGTGATTGGTAGTGCGGTTACTATCAACATCAATCGTCAGAGCTCCAGCTTTAAGCATACAGTACGCTATTCATGGGCTGGAAAGTCAGGGACGATTGCAACGAATGTAGACACATCTACTAGCTGGACGATCCCTCTTGACTTTGCAAACGACATCCCAAACTCAGCGAGTGGGACAGGGACTGTCTACGTTGACACCTATTCAGGATCTACTAAGACAGGAACGCAGTCAACAACCTTGACGGCTAGCGTACCAGCGAATGTGAAACCCACATTTACAGGGATTTCACTGTCGGACCTAAACGGTGCTGCTCAAAATCTCATCCCAAACGGGAACACGTTCATCCAGGTAATCTCTAACATCAAGGTAGCTTTTAATGGCGCAGTCGGTTCTTACGGCTCGTCTATCACTGGATATTATGCTGAAATCGTAGGCAAAAACCAGTCCACAAGTTTAAACGGTGGAAGTCTGGGCATTATGAACTATCACGGCACCATCAAAATCAGAGCGAGTGTCTCAGATAGCCGTGGCAGATGGTCGGATACTAAAGAGGTATCTGTAACCGTGCTTGAGTATTTTGCTCCAGCTTTAAGTTTTAGTATAGCCAGAACAGGCTCTACCTCTAGCACCTTGACCACTACAAGAAATGCCAAAATCGCTCCTTTGACTGTCTCAGGAAGTCAAAAGAACTCAATGACTTTGACATTCAAGGTTGCAAGGCTTGGGACTACCAACTTTCAAGTAGATACAGGGCCAGCCACTGGATCCTGGACAAGTATCTCAAACCTAGTCAATTCACAGGCTAATCTTGCTGGTAATTATCTAGCTAATCAGTCGTGGGTTGTAATCGGAACGCTTGAGGACAAATTCACTCGTACTGATTTCATGGTCAACGTGGCCACGGAAAGCGTGGTTTTGTCTTATGATAGATCAGGCGTGGGAGTAAACAAAATCCGTGAGCGTGGTGCTCTTGATGTCAAAGGGGACATCTTTGCCGATGACAAACCTATTCAGCAGTATCAGCTGACACGTAATAACGGAATTTCTATTTTAACGAAAGAAAGTCTTGATAATATCCTTAAAAATGGTATGTATTATAGTCACAGTGCACCTAATAGACCAAGAAATCAGAATGGTTGGTTGTTGGTTCAAGTCTATGATGACGCTCAATATGTTGTACAGACTTATTGGACAGCTGCGACAGAGACAATGTTAGTAAGGTATCGTATAGCTAATAAATGGGGAGAATGGAAAGAAGTTACCACAAGAGATGACATCCAAAAATACACTCAAGGAACACCTTGGCAAAACCTAACTCTACAAAATGGATGGCAACATCATCCTGAGTATGAAAAAGTTCAATGCTCAAAAACATTTGACGGTATTGTTTATTTAAAAGGTACTTGTAAAGGCGGAAAGACTACCCGTGAGTCAATTATCTTTACTTTACCTGAAAATTTCAGACCATCCACAACGCTATTCAAAGCCGCTTTAAACAATGACTATGGCCCTGCTGTTGTCGGAATTTACCCAAGCGGAAATATAGTTGTAAAAGGCAACGTTGACGCTACATGGCTCAACTTTGACAATGTATCTTTCAAAATTTAAAAGGAGAAAGCATGAAGTTAGAATATGCTCAAAAATCACAAGAATACGACGCCAGCGGAACAGCGTCCACCACCAAAGTCACGCTGGTAAACTCAGACGGTGCTTATGTACCTGTCTTTTTGCCAGCTGACAAAATCGGTTTGTCAAATACAGAGCTCTTTGAACTCGCCATGGAAACTCTTTATCAAGAGAATTTTCCACAGCGTGCAGAAAACGAACGCTTTAGCAAGGTAGCTCAAGAGTTGCAAAAGAACAAAGAGGCAACGGATAAAGCTGAGCAAGCTGCTAGTGAAAACAAGGAAAATCTTGATACTGTTTCAGCTATCACTGAGGTCCTGATTGCTCTAGCCATTTCTCAAAACGGGGGCATGCCTACTTATGCTTACAATAAAGTAGCTGGGTTCATCAAGCCACTTATTAAAAGTACACGATACGGAAACGGCGATATTGTCGCAATGCCTTATCCGTTTGACACCAATCCGAAATGGCCAAAAGGAACTAAGACTATCTTTAAGTTCCAGATGCAACCGGCAGAGGGCTACAATTGGAAAGAACAGTCGCTTGCTGAAATGCTACAGCAAGGTGTGCTTACCGTGGTCATGCCACGTATCGATTAGAAGGAGGTTGTATGCCGATTGAAGAAGCTGAAAAAATCGCTCAAAGCCAGGTAGCTTGGGCGATTTTGTTTATCTTGCTTTTCTTTATTATAATTCGATATCTTATTAAGACTTCGGACAAGCGGGAGAAGAAGATTATGGATTTGCATGAGCAATCAAAGGCCGACTCTAATAGACGAGAAGAGCGTTTGATGACTCACCTGGAAAAAACCACTACAGAATTAACGACAATTACACATACGGTCGGAGACATTCAGAAAGAAATGGTCCGCATGAACGACCGCATGGACGAAATCGAAAAAGGAGAATAACATGCAACAAATTACTGAAATCATCGTAGCTTCAGCTACTGGAATCTTGACTATCCTCGCTGGCATCGCAGTCAAATCTATTAAGGATTTTCTCATCAAAAAAGGTGGAGAGAAGACCATCAAAATCGTCGAAATCTTGGCTAAAAATGCGGTCAATGCCGTAGAGCAAGTCGCAGCCGAAACTGGCTACAAAGGCAAAGAGAAACTTGAGCAAGCACGAACTAAAATCCGTGCCGAGCTTACAAAATACAACGTCAGTATGACTGACAAGGACTTAGATACATTTGTCGAGTCAGCAGTTAAGCAAATGAATGAAGCATGGAAAGGGCAGTAATCATGGATATTGACACAAGCAGATTAAGAACTGACCTTCCACAAGTTGGGGAACAACCATACAGACAAATTCATGCGCACTCAACAGGGAACCCGAACTCGACGGCACAAAATGAAGCAGACTACCACATGCGCCGTCCTGTTGATTCAGGATTTTTCTCACATGTCGTCGGTAACGGCCGTGTGATGCAGACCTGGTACACAGACATGGGGGCCTACGACGTAGGAGGTGGCTGGAACGTTGAAGGATACGGCCAAGTTGAGCTTATTGAAAGTCATGAAACCAAGGAAGAGTTCATGCGTGATTATAAGCTCTATGTTGAGCTTTTGCGGAACCTTGCAGACGAAGCTGGAATTCCGAAAACACTTGACTCTGACAGTCTAGCTGGTATTAAGACGCACCAATACTGTACTTATAACCAGCCAAGAAACTACTCTGACCATGTTGACCCATATCCTTATTTGGCCAAATGGGGCATCAGTCGTGAGCAGTTCAAGAAAGACATCGAAGGCGGTCTATCTGAAGCTGGTTGGAAACAAAATAGCACTGGTTGGTGGTGGGAGGAGTCAGATGGCTCTTATCCTACAAACCGCTGGAAACAAATCAACAACGAATGGTTCTACTTTGATGACCGCGGCTATTGCTTAATTAACCGTTGGTTCAATGATGGAAAAGACTGGTTCTACCTTGACAAGCGCGGCGCAATGGTCACAGGGTGGATGTTCCTTAATAATCGCTGGTATTTCTTCAAGTCAGATGGGCGTATGGCTAAGGGATGGGTAAAATATCGAGAAACCTGGTATTTCATGGAAGAAAAAGATGGATATATGCTATCTAAGCAATTTATCAAGTCAGGCGATGGCTGGTACTATCTAAAAGCAAATGGTGAACTTCACACAGATCCAGCATTCAAAACCGAACCAGATGGTCTTGTGACCGTCGTTGACAAACCAAAAGAAGAAAAATAAAACAGAAAGGCTTTCAAATAGATTACACTAAAACCGCAGGCACTAGCTTGCGGTTTTTTTGTTTGCCCAAAAATACGCTTGATAATCGCTTGAAACCCTTGAGAAACACTTATAGATAGAGGTTAAGAATAATACTTTTCGCTTGAATATCGTTTGTTTGCTCTGGAAAGGTTGGATTTTAAATCCAAGCTATTTCTCTGAAAGTAATTTCAAAATCAAAAAAAGTAATGATTTTTTCACTGTTTTTTCTTTTTTCTACGAATAGATAAGTAGGAGGAAGAAATATGAACATTTTGAAGATTGAACTTGCAAATGTAGAGCAGACCGATTTGGGTTTTGAGCATTGGGTAGATGTGACTTACACTGTGCCGATTTTGAAAAATGAGTACACGGTCAAGTTGTTATTATTTATGGAATGCAAGATAGATGACCAGGAAGTCATTGAGTATCTGGTATCAACTTGGAAATATCGTGATCTCGTGTTGCATTCATTGCAGATGTATGAGATGGAAAAAATCAATAATTTTACTATCCTTGATTGAAATGTTAGTGGTCTTGCTCATCATCAGCGTTCTTCTCTTGCTCTTTGTACCCAATTTGACCAAGCAAAAGGATGCCGTAGATGATAAAGGAAAAGCTGCTGTTGTCAAGGTCGTGGAAAGCCAGGCAGAACTTTATCGTTTGGATAAAAATGATGATGCCAGCCTCAGCAAATTACAAGCGGACGGTCGTATCACAGCTGAGCAAGCTAAAGCTTACAAAGACTACCATGCAAAACAAAAAACCAGTCAAACTGTTGCAGATTAAGGCCTTTACTATGCTTGAAAGTCTCTTAGTTTTGGGACTTGTGAGTATCCTTGCTTTGGGCTTGTCCGGTTCTGTCCAGTCCACTTTTGCAGCGGTAGAGGAGCAGATTTTCTTTATGGAGTTTGAAGAACTCTATCGGGAAACACAAAAACGCAGTCTAGCCAGTCAGCAAAAGACCAGCTTGAACTTAGATGGACAGACGATCAGTAATGGCAGTCAAAAGTTGACAGTTCCTAAAGGAATTCAGGCACCATCAGGACAAAGCATTATATTTGACCGAGCTGGGGGCAATTCGTCCCTGGCTAAGGTTGAATTTCAGACTAACAAAGGAGCGATTCGCTATCAATTATATCTAGGAAATGGAAAAATTAAACGCATTAAGGAAACTAAAAATTAAGGCAGTGATTTTACTGGAAGCGGTGGTTGCTCTAGCCGTTTTTGCCAGTATTGCGACCCTTCTTTTGGGACAAATTCAGAAAAATAGACAAGAAGAGGCAGAAATCTTGCAAAAGGAAGAAGTCTTGCGTGTGGCGAAGATGGCTCTGCAGACAGGTCAAAATCAGGTAAACATAAACGGAGTGGAGATTCAGGTGTTTTCTAGTGAAAAAGGAGTGGAGGTCTATCATGGTTCAGAGAAGTTACTCGACCTTAAAGAGCAGTAAGGTAAGAGCGTTCACTCTTTTAGAATCTCTGATTGCCCTTATCGTCATTAGCGGAGGCTTGCTCCTCTTCCAGGCTATGAGTCAGCTCCTCATTTCAGAAGTTCGTTACCAGAAGCAAAGCGAGCAAAAGGAGTGGCTCTTGTTTGTGGATCAACTGGAGGTAGAGTTAGAGCGTTCGCAGTTTGAAAAGGTAGAAGGCAATCGCCTCTACATGAAACAAGATGGTAAGGATATCTCTATAGGGAAGTCTAAATCGGATGATTTTCGGAAGACCGATACCAGCGGACGGGGCTACCAACCTATGGTTTATGGACTCAAATCAGCACAGATTACAGAGGAAAATCAATTGGTTCGCTTTCGTTTCCAATTTCAAAAGGGCTTAGAAAGGGAGTTCATCTATCGTGTGGAAAAAGCAAAAAGTTAAGGCAGGCGTTCTCTTATATGCAGTCACCATGGCAGCCATCTTTAGTCTGTTGTTGCAGTTTTATTTAAATCGGCAAGTCGCCCATCACAAAGACTTTGCCCTAAACAAAGAAAAGTTGATCGCTTTTGCCATGGCCAAGCGAAGTAAGGATAAGGCTGAGCAAGAAAGTGGAGAACGAGTCTTTAACTTAGGAAAAGTCAGATATCAAAATACGAAAACAGGTTTTACAACAAGTGTTCGTATGAATAAGGGCAACTATGAATTTCTCTTTCCTCCGATGAAAATCCAAGAAAAGAAAACGGATAAAAAGGAAGAGGTAGCGACTGATTCAAGCAATCAAGCAGGGAAGAAAAGCCTGAAAAGAAAGATAATTCCTAGTCAATTCAACTACTTTGTGCTAAACTAAAAACATGAAACACGATTTTAACCACAAAGCAGAAACCTTTGATTCCCCTAAAAATATCTTCCTTGCAAATTTGGTTTGTCAAGCAGTCGAGAAACAGATTGCTCTTTTATCAGACAAAGAAATACTGGACTTTGGTGGTGGGACGGGTCTATTAGCTTTGCCCCTGGCTCAGCAGGCTAAGTCTGTCACTCTTGTAGACATCTCTGAGAGAATGCTGGAGCAAGCTCGTTTGAAAGCAGATCAGCAAGAAATCAAGAATATCCAGTTTTTGGAGCAGGATTTACTAGTAAATCCCTTGGAGCAGCAATTTGACCTGATTGTTGTCAGTCGGGTTCTTCATCATATGCCTGATATAGATGCGACTCTTGCCATGTTTCACCATCACCTTAGGGAGAATGGACAGGTCTTCATTGCTGATTTTACTAAGATAGAGCCTAACCATCATGGTTTTGATTTAGCTGAACTGGAAACCAAGCTCGCTCAGAATGGTTTTTCAAGCATTGGCAGTCAGATTCTCTATAGTGCTGAAGGTCTTTTCCTCGGAAATTACGCAGAACTCTTTTTAACAGTAGCCCAAAAATCACTCGCTGACTAAAGCAGTGATTTTTTCTCTTCAGATGGAAAAAATAGGGGAATTTTGATAAGATAGGAATATGGATTTTGAAAAAATAGAACAAGCTTATACGTATTTACTAGAGAATGTCCAAGTCATCCAAAGTGATTTGGCGACCAACTTTTATGATGCCTTAGTAGAGCAAAATAGTATCTACCTAGATGGCGAGACAGAGCTGGAGCAGGTCAAGGAGAACAATCAAGCCCTTAAGCGCTTAGCGCTTCGCAAGGAAGAGTGGCTCAAGACCTACCAGTTTCTCTTGATGAAGGCAGGACAAACGGAACCTTTACAGGCCAATCACCAGTTTACACCAGATGCCATTGCCCTCCTCTTGGTACTTGTTGTGGAAGAGTTGTTTGAACAAGAGGAAATTAGCATCCTCGAAATAGGTTCTGGTATGGGCATTTTGGGGGCTACTTTCTTGACTTCTCTCTCTAAAAAAGTAGATTACTTGGGAATCGAAGTGGATGACTTGCTGATTGATTTGGCAGCCAGTATGGCAGATGTGATTGGTTTACAGGCTGGTTTTGTTCAAGGCGACGCGGTTCGTCCGCAAATGCTTAAGGAAAGCGACGTGGTCATTAGCGACTTGCCTGTTGGCTATTACCCAGACGATGCCATCGCTTCGCGCTATCAAGTGGCTTCTAGTCAAGAGCATACCTATGCCCATCATTTGCTGATGGAGCAAGGGCTCAAGTACCTTAAGTCAGATGGCTATGCTATTTTTCTAGCTCCGAGTGATTTATTGACCAGTCCTCAAAGTGACTTATTAAAAGGGTGGCTCAAAGACGAAGTGAGTCTGGCTGCCATCATCGCTCTGCCAGAGGATATTTTCTCAACTGCAAGCCAAGCTAAAAGTATTTTTGTCTTACAGAAGAAAAGAGATAAAGAAATAGAACCCTTTGTTTACCCTCTTACTAGCTTGCAAGATCCGTCAGTTTTGTTGACCTTTAAAGAAAATTTTCAAAATTGGAGCAAAGGTACTGAAATATAAAAGAGATTTTGTTATAATAGATGAAAACGCTTAAAAAAGAGGTATCATCTTATGACAAAAACAATTGCAATCAATGCAGGAAGCTCAAGCTTGAAATGGCAACTTTATCAAATGCCTGAGGAAAAAGTTTTGGCTAAAGGCTTGATTGAACGTATTGGATTGAAAGACTCAATTTCAACAGTAAAATTTAACGGTCGTTCGGAGCAACAAATTCTTGATATTGAAGATCACACACAAGCTGTTAAAATTTTATTGGATGATTTGATTCGTTTTGACATCATCAAAGGGTACGATGAGATTACAGGTGTCGGACACCGCGTCGTTGCAGGTGGTGAATATTTCAAGGAATCAACAGTTGTTGAGGGAGATGTGATAGAAAAAGTTGAGGAGTTGGGACTCTTGGCTCCTCTTCACAATCCAGCTAACGCAGCTGGAATCCGCGCATTTAAGGAATTGCTTCCAGATATTACCAGTGTTGTCGTATTTGATACCTCATTCCACACAACCATGCCAGAGAAGGCTTATCGCTATCCTCTACCAACTAAATACTACACGGAAAACAAGGTTCGTAAATACGGTGCTCATGGTACAAGCCACCAGTTTGTCGCAGGAGAAGCAGCGAAACTTTTGGGTCGTCCTCTAGAAGATTTGAAATTGATTACCTGCCATATTGGTAACGGGGCTTCTATCACAGCTGTTAAGGGTGGGAAGTCTGTGGATACTTCTATGGGATTCACACCACTCGGCGGTGTGATGATGGGAACTCGTACAGGAGATATTGATCCTGCTATCATCCCTTATCTCATGCAATATACAGAGGATTTCAATACCCCTGAAGATATTAGTCGCGTTCTCAATCGTGAATCAGGGCTCATGGGAGTTTCTGGTCAGTCAAGCGATATGCGTGATGTGATTGCTGCCATGGAAGCAGGAGACCATGATGCGACTTTGGCTTATGAAATGTATGTCGATCGTATTCAAAAACATATCGGTCAATACCTTGCAGTCCTAAATGGAGCAGATGCGATTATCTTCACAGCAGGGATCGGTGAAAATGCAGCTTTGGTTCGTGAGGATGTCATTTCAGGTATCTCTTGGTTTGGTTGTGATGTGGATCCAGAAAAGAACGTCTTTGGCGTAACGGGAGACATCTCAACTGACGCAGCGAAAATCCGTGTCTTGGTTATTCCAACAGATGAAGAATTGGTGATTGCACGCGATGTTGAGCGCTTGAAAAAATAAGTAAATACACGTAAAATTTGATTGTAAAAAGAAGTTGGGAAAGAGATTTTCCAGCTTTTTTTATGTAGAAAATGTCTAAAACCTTGCTGTTATTGGCTTTTTCAAAAAATATGGTATAATAGTAGTAATTTAAAGAGGAAGTTAGATTTTTTGATTTTAAAAGGATTGAAGAATTAAGAAATTGTATTTTTTAAGAAACTAACCAAAAACTAACCAAGGAATGTATATTTTTAGTCAATGAATATAGAATAAAGTGGATCAGGAAACTGGTCTATTTTATTTTGTAGTTATTGAACAAAAGTGGTCTATTTTGGTTTGACAAATATACGCATAATGTGTATAATAGTAAGTGTAAGGAGGTAACAACGATATATGCCACTTACAGGTAAAGAAATGGTGAAACTAGCTCTTGAGAATGGATGGGTTGAAGTTCGTCAAAGGGGAAGTCATCATCATTTTAAGAAAGAGGGTTTTTCTTATCTTGTCACAATTCCAGTTCATGGAAATGAAGATTTAGGAAGAGGATTAGAAAGAAAGATTCTCAAAGATTTAGGATTGTAATTTTTACTTTCCTAAGTCTTTTTACATCAGAGGTAGTAGAATGTTGGAGGTAGTAGAATGTTAAAAACGTATCCAGCTATTTTTCATAAAGAAGAAACAGGATATTGGGTAGAATTCCCAGAATTTGGTGGTGGTACAGAAGGAAAAAATATTGAGGAAGCGATGAAAAATGCTCGTGAAATGCTTGAGAATGTTTTGGCTTCTTACATCGATGAAGGGATGGAGCTGCCTACACCAAGTGATATTTTAAAGATTGAAGTTTCAGATGGTTTTGTATCAATGATTCAAGTCGATCCTGCGCCTTTTGTGAGAAGTAATAAGGCAATTAGGAAAAATGTGACTGTTCCTGAATGGCTAGTTCGTCTTGCTGATCGAGAAAAAATTAACTATTCAGAAGTGCTAGCGCAAGCGCTAGAGAAGAAATTGCAAGTTTGATTTTAAGGAATAGTTATTGATGCTTAAGGAGATAGAATATGGAAATTAAAGAAATAAGTTATCAGGATAGACTTCCAAAAAATATGGTTTCAAAGTTTAATTATTTTGTGAAGGACTTTTTGAAAGAGTATCCTGATCAGTTAGATAAGATGGATTTTGATGATGTTGTGACGATTCACAAAGAATATGAGGCAGATTTAGAAGTCTATTTTGTTAAATTTATGTTGTGTAAAAAGGGAAAAGGCGGATTTTTCTCTCTATCTAGTACGGTTAATGAGTTGTTTGTATCCTGTAATGATGAACTTTGGGGTACTGTGATTTTAGAATAAAATAACGAAGGAAAATCAGATATTCCTGGATATTTAATTCGCTTTTTGGGCTGAAAAGTTCAACCAGGTACTTAAAATTTGTTCGGAAATAGAAAAAAATAACACTATCTTAGATAATGTTATTTTTTTTGTTCTCATTATAAAATTGTGTAGCTATTTCCTTAACATAGTTTTCGTATTTTGAAGGAATATCAGCATTTTTGAGATAGTCCTGATAATTGAAACTATCGTCTATTGGATATTCGCTGTTCACTAAACTCATAAAATCAAGGATTCTTCCTTTTTCGCTGTCATTTTCTATATGATTTCTGAAGGTGTCTATCTGAGAAAGTGAGTTGTTGCAATCATCATTGATTAGATGGTGTTTTTCATGAAGAAGAACATTTATTTTTTCAATATCGCTTGTGTCAGAACGTAGGAAGATAAAGTGTTTATTATTTGCAAGTACATATCTACCTTTACTTGATAAGTTCTTAAGAGTGATAACTTGACAATTTAATTGTTCAATCTCTTTTATAACTTTGTTTAGATTCATAGTTATTTTTTATTAGAGAAGTAGTCTTTTAGAAAGTTCTTAATGATTTCTCTGTCGTTATCTGTGATGGGTGTACCATCATAAGCAACTGAATTATCAATAGCGTTGTCTATGTCAGTCTCTAAGTCAAGATCAGGAATATCCGTTTTACCTAAAAGATAATCTGTGGAAACATTGAAGAAGTCTGCTAGTTTTTGTAAATTTTCTGCTGATGGTTTTCTTAGTCCTTTTTCCCACTGTGCATAGCTTTGAGGAGATGTGTTAAAGTGGCTTGCTATTTCCTTTTGAGTTAGTTTTTTGTTCAGTCGAGTTTCTTTTAGTCTGTCTTTAAATTCCATAATTTGTACCTTTTTGAAATAAAGTAAAAAAATTTTAAAAAAAATTAAAAAAAGTATTGACAAAGTAATCAACTGATTGTATAATAGATAATGTAATCAGTTGATTACATAA
This sequence comes from Streptococcus sp. GP0011, assembly GCF_030546305.1. Lineage (GTDB taxonomy): Bacteria > Bacillota > Bacilli > Lactobacillales > Streptococcaceae > Streptococcus. Next base: position 60,422 of record NZ_JAUONR010000007.1, read on the forward strand.
AAATTAAAAGAGTTGAACTTTGAAAATTTAATAAAAAACGTGTCAGACAACGACGAATCATTGACTAAACACGCATATAAAAATTTAGCAATTTAATTATACGTGAATTTTATGAAAATGTCAAGTTGTGTCTAAACGTGGGTGTTTCGTCCTTTTGCCTTAGTAGATAAGAAAAGGGAACTGACGGCTGAGAACAGTCAATGATACTTCTTAGAAGGTAGCTAGAGTGAGATAGTGAGGTCTATATGTTGTATGGTCGGTGTGTGAGAGTAAAATCTTGCTAATGCTTTTGGGTAAGAAAGAGGGGATATTGAGTTATCCTTAAATTTGTGACCTTGGCGAAGGTAGTAAGCTGAGAAGCTGAAAGTATGCGAAGATAAGAGCATACATTTTATTATGCTATATTCTATTGAAAAAAACGTAAAAAGGCTTTGAAAATAAGCCTTTTTATTTTTGCAAAAATTAACAATAATTAGATTTTTATAAAACAGGTTTTGTCCTGATAAGAATTGAAAGTATTGTTAGTTTTCACAAGGGAATCTACTATATTCCTTTATGTAAATTAACAATATGAGTAGAGGTGTTGGAAATAGAAAATTAGGTAACAAAAATGATAAACGTATCAAAAGCATTGAATCTATATAGAGAAAGAAATAATAAGTCAGAAGATGATTTAGCAAATTATCTAGGAATCCAAAAGAAAGCATATAAACGCTATGAGAGTGGTGATCGTGAGCCTAGTATTGATAAACTTTACAAGCTAGCAAAGTATTATAATTGTACGATTGATGATTTTATCAATGTTGATGAAAAATTCACTGTGAAACGTGAGGAAGTTTTATCAACGAAGGACTTAGATAGTCTAGGTTGTCACCATCAGTTTTCTCATGGTTTGGTAACAATGTTGACTAAAGGAAAGAGTTATGAAGAAACAATTCGCTTTTCTGATGATGATAAGACAAAGTATGTTTATAAGAGTGAAGTGAAACGATTCTTACTTGACCTAGCAGAGAAGATTTAGTAGTAGGAAAGAGGTGTGTTAAAATCGAAGAATATGGTTATAAAGAGGGTTTGAGGACATATTCCGAAGAATGGATCATAAAAGAGTATAACCGAATCTATAGTCGATTCTGCTGGAATTTGAAAATCTATGCTCATGTAAAAAATGGTGCTGATGTTTATGTATCTTCAAAAAAATGTTGTGATGATTTGTATTATCAACTGTATGCTGTAGGTCAACTTACACGAAGTTATTACAGCAAAATTATGTCTAAGATTGAAAGAACTTATAATCGATTTAGAGAAGATGGAGTGATTATTGAATTTTAAAATAATAAGATTTATTTTTAATGGGATATGATATAATGTATATAACATTTAAAAAAAGGGGATATTTGAATGAAATATAAAAAGTCAATAGCTTTTTTATCAACTGCTATTTTGTTGGCATTTAGTAGTGTTGTTCATGCTGATTCTGCAAGACAATCTAAGATTAAAGAATTAGATAATCAAAGAAGTGAACTTGCTAAGAAGAATGGTGTTACTAGCTATTTAGGTGATGGTCGTTGGTATTCACTCGTTGAATCTGAGAATAATGTTGATACCTTGAAGAAACAAGTTGAATTCTTGAAAGTGTCATATAGTGAAAAGAATACTATTAAGGTGAGTTCGGAGTATGCTAAGGCTTTGAAAGATTATTTTAATTTAAAGAATAGTGAAAGCGAACGAGATCGAGCAGAAGAAATATTAAAATCCGAAAGCGCAAAGTTAGTATTGCAGAAGAATAACTTTGTAACTGTTGCTTCTGATGAAATAGAAGTTTATGATGTGGACAAACTTCCTAAAGAAGTATTGATTGAATTGAATTATTTTGCCTTTGATATGATAAATCAAGTAAGAAGGCAAATGGGAACTCCTGAATTAACTCTTGCTCAATCGTCCATTGATTTTGCTAGTAAACTTTCTGCTAAGGTAAAGGAAGCTAATAGAGGAATTTCAGATTGGCACTATGTGAAGGGAATTAATGAGGTTGCTAGAGAGTACGGTTTGCCTACTTCTAGTAAGGAAGATGAAGAAAAAGAGTATGGTCATCAATACTATGAGAATAGTGTAGGGTATTCTTCGGTTTCAAAAGAATCTACTAAAGCTGAATTAAAGCGTGCTATCTATGATGGAATTTTAAGATTTCTGTATGATGGCGATGAATTCCTTCATGCTAATTCTATTTCAGGTTTAAATTGGGGTGAACCTAGTAAGGTTGAATATTTTGGATTTTCAATGAATCTATTGAAAGATGGTACAGAAATGAGCTTTATTACGGTTTCTGATGATCAACTTTCAAAATCAACTAAGAAGAATTTTAGTACAACAACCCCTGCTAATACTACAGAAAGTAACAGAAAGTCAATTCTTGGAAAGAAAGAAAAAGAATTGGAATCTGAAAAAGGTAAGCTGGAAAAACTAAATATTTCTTATAAAGAATATGAAAAAATCTCTAAAGAAATAGATAAGTTAAATGAAGAGGAAGAGAAAGAAAAGGAGAGAATAAGAAAAGAGGAACAGAATAAGAAGAATTCTGCTACTACGAAGCCTTCTCAATCGACACAAAAACAGGATAAACCAAAAACGAATGCTCCATCACCGAAACAGGGAAATTCAACTGTTAGTAAGAATGGTTGGTTAAAAGAGAATGGTTCATGGTATTTTTATAATGCTGGAAAACGTTTGACTAATACATGGCAAGGTTCATATTATTTGAAGTCAGACGGTAGAATGGCTGAGAGTGAGTGGGTATTTGATTCATCGTATAAAGCATGGTACTATTTGAATGAGAATGGTATTTATGTTAAAAATAGATGGCTTGGTTCATATTATTTGAAGTCAGATGGAAAGATGGCAGATAAAGACTGGGTTTATGATTCATACTATGGTTCATGGTTCTATTTGAAGGCTGGTGGCGATTATGCTAATTATCAATGGTTGAAGATTGATGGTGTATGGTATTACTTTAAGAGTGGTGGTTATATGGTAAGCAATGCTTGGCAGGGTAGCTACTATCTCAAATCTAGTGGAGCTATGGCTGTGAATGAGTGGATTTATGATAGTTATTGGGGTGGTTGGTATTATTTGAAATCTGATGGCTCTTATGCTCGTAATGAAATTGTTCAAGGTAAGTATCGTGTTGACTATTCTGGGAAATGGGTTTGATTTAGGTAAAAAGTCAGTTTGAAACTGGCTTTTTTTGTTTGTAGAAAAGGAGAAAATATGATTGTAGTTGTTTATAAACGCTCTCGGTCACCATCAAGTGATTGAGAGTTTTAATTTGTTACAAATGTTTTTAGAAAAGGAGATAAATAATTAAATGTCAAAAGGACAAGAATATAAGGCTTATGGTTCAATCCGTAAAATGAAAGTTGGTGGTGCTTGTGGAGTTATCCTTGCACTTGCAATGTTGGGTATGGTAGTTTCTACAGGTTCGGTTTCTGCTGATGAAGTTGTATCTGATAAGACTGTTGCTGTTGAGAAGAAAAGTGAGGTAGATGTTCCTATTTCTCATGATTCTCTTGATAAAGCTGTAAAAGAAGCGAAAGAAGTTGGTGTCAAGGTAGAAGTTGTCGCTGTTCAGGATAAAGGAATTTCAACTTCTGAAACAGTCGCAGAAAAGCAAAAAGAAATTGAAGCTGATTATGTGAAGCAGGAAAAAGAAGTTAAAAAAGCAACTACTGACTACACAAACGCTAAAGCTAACAATGAAGCTGAACGAAAAGTAGTTCAAGCAGAAAATGAGCGTATCTCTAAGGAAAACGCTGAAAAAGAAGCTGCCTACAAAAAAGCTGTAGCAGACCAAGAAGCCTACAACAAACAGGTTGAAAAGGATAATGATGCTCTAAAAGCTGATTATGATAAGAAGTTATCTATTTACAATAAGGAATTAACTGCTTATAATCAGCAGAAAGAAGAACTTGCTAAACAAGGATTGAAAGCTGAAAAACCTAATGTGAAGATTTATGGTGACTATGACGAAAACCAACGTGGTAGTGTAAACTATTATAAGAAATTCACGGCTTCATTTGAAGGTATTGAAGGTTTGTTGAAGGTTAAAGATTATATTGGTTTGCATAGTGATACAACTATTACTGGTAGTCGTACTGATTTAATTAAAAATCCTTCTGGTTATTTTGGTCAAATTTATAACCCTAAGAAGGGAGATTCTTTTACATTACATAATGTAGCTGAAAATGATAAAGGTGAGAAAATTTCTGCACGGTTCACATTTAATGATGTTGAAGCTGAGTGGCAGGAAAATGGAAAGCCATTATCAATTACTAAAATCACGATTCATAAGGAAGATAATAGTGGTTCTATTAATTTTGTTTATGGGAATTTAGTTCAATTTAATACTAAGATTGAGTTTTATCTTGAAAAAGATAATAAGAAAGTTACTCTTGCTATTGTATCTATGTTCAATGATGTTGATTATGGTCAAGAGCTGAATTTGACTTATGAAGATGGTACAGAAGGTATTGTATTGAATCCTGATGGTTCTGATGTGAAGAAGGTTAAGCGTGATGGCAAGGATTTTTATAAGGGTGAATATAAAACTCCTTGGACTTCTGATGTACCTGAATTGGGAGTAAAGGCTGGAGATCTTGGATATGATAATGTAAAAGATGAAGCTGATATTCCTCGTGGTTCTATTTTATCTGTTGGATATGGTTCTACTTTGAATTTTGTTTACCATAATGGTGAAGGAGTTCATTCTTCTAAAAAAGTTGAATTGGAACGGAAATGGGCTTACGATAAGGCAAGAGCTGAAGGGAAAGATTTACCTTCTGATGAAGAAATTTTTAGTGGAAATGGCTGGGCTGTAGGAATTTTTGGTAAGGCAAGTGCTACTGTACCAATTAATGTTTTGAAAAAGCCGCCTGTTAAGCCTGTATTGAAAGAAAAGGACACTAAGGAAATTCCAAAACCAAAATTGGAAAAACCAAAAGAGTTGCCTGAACTTCCAAAAGTGCCTACAGTAAAAGTGAATTATTCACGCTTGCGTGTGAAACCATCAACTCCAAAACCTGTTAAGGCTATTGTTGATACATTTGGACATAATATTGATGGGGCTAATACATTCGATAAGAATGTAAAATTCAGTTTGACTACTGATTATAAGCCTTATTCAACGTTTACTGCTGATTCAAAAGTAGTTGCTAAAACATGGGCTATGGTTGATGATGTTCAAGATGGTGCATATCAAGTAGATGAAAGTAAAATCACTATGAAGGATTCTGCTGGTAAAAATGTTAAGGATTTGTTCAAGATGTATCATGTTCTTTCTGATAAGGAACGTACGCAAGAAATTCAAAACATTTTGAAGGAAGCTGGCTTGAATCCAAAAGGTGAGTTCTATATGTTTGTAGCGAAAGATTCTGCTTCATTCTATAAGAACTATGTAAAACAAGCTAAGAATATCACGATTGATCTTCCTGCACGTTTGCTTGTTAAGAAGGCTGAGTTGGTCAAAAATGACTTTTATCAAGTTGATTATGGAAACAGTTATGTTTCTAACTTGGTAACTGTTCAAATTCCTGATGTGAAGCCTGAAAAACACGCTGTGGATCAAAAGGACGACAAGAAAGTCTTGGACGGCCAAGAAGTACAGATTGGCCAATTTATTCGCTACCTACTTGACGGTGTGACCGTTCCTGGCAAGCACGATACACTCTATCAGTATGATGGAATTGATATGCTTGATCTGAAACATGATAGATATACAGGAAATTGGTCAGGAATTATTCGTGGTACTGAATATGTAGCAGGAAAAGATATTATCTTGCCATATGATGTTATCACGAAAGATGGCAAAGTCATCAAAGCTGGTGACAAGATTGGTAAAGGCTCTGTCTATGCTTTCCAATTCGAGTTTGACCAAAGTACAAATTCTGAGTTCATCAAGAAGATTGTTAAAGTTTCTTGGAATGAAAAAGATGGTAAGTGGGCTTACACTATTGATAAAGAGTTCTTGAACTCTCTAGGTGTTAAAGGTACGTTTGATGCCGATTTCTATATTGAAGTTGAGCGTATCGCAAGTGGAGAAGTTGAGAATACGTTTGTTAATATTGTCAATGGTCAAGAAATGGAAGCGAAAGTCACTACTCATACTCCTGAGCAACCTAAACCACAAGAACCGAAAAAACCATCATTACCGAATACTGGTACAGCTTCTAGTATGCTTGGATTTGTTGGTACTGGTATCTTGTCAATGCTAGGTCTAGTTGGTATGAAGCGTAAGAAAGATTAAGAATGTTGTTTATAGGACGGTAAGTAAACAGGAATTATCGTCCTTTTGTTTTTTTAAAAAGAAAAAATGTAAATAGAAAAGGAAATTAAAAAAATGGCAAAAATTAAAAAACTCCCTGTGGGATTGAATGTGATTGGTACTAAAGTTGTTGTTAGTCCAAAATTTAGTGAAGTAGTAAATGGTTCGTATGATGATTTTGTACCTTTCCGAGAATTTGAGATTTCAGGGGAAAATCAAAGTACGGTAACTATTCGTGTATATGGATTGGCTAATTCTGATGTTCCAAAAACAAGAGGTCTTACATTTGTTAAGTCTGTTTCAGGGCTTAATATGGTGACACGTTTGGTTGGTACAAAAGAAGAGATTCAATTTGAAGCAACTGAATTGCGTTTTGAGAAATAAATTATAGAAAATAGGAGAAAAGAATAATGGCTTTTAGTATTCGTAAATTTAATAATGCAGAAATCCCTGTAAATGCAAAAGAATTGCTTGGTAAACTGGTATTTATCAGTTTTATTGAAAATTTTAAAATGGTAGATGGTTCGCCTGTCGATTATCCAACGCATGCAGAAGTTTTCTCAGATAAAATGCAAGAAATTATTCCAATTAAATTGGAAGAAGGTATCTCTGTAGAAGATATTCCTATGATGTCTGAAGTTGAACTTGTTGGTGATGCCACAATTTGGATTTATGATGATTCATATACAATTTCACGTGGAAATAACAATGTTTCTGAGGTCAAAGGACACGCTTTTGCTTTGCGTGCTGAAAATGTTAAGCGTGTAGGTGCTGGTCAACCAAAACAGGAACAGAAGCATGATCAAAAACCTGAGCAAAAACAGGAACATAAGGGATAATTTCTAAAGGAGAAAAGATATGAGTTTATTTCCAACGTATCGTGGAATTAAGATTAAGCCTTACATGGAAAATCTAAGATACTATATCTTTTCTTTTTTCTTTTTGTTGTTTAGTCCTATACTAGCTTTTTTCGTCTATTCAAATTTTGAGAAAATCAAGAATGTAGATATTTTTTCTATTGTTATATCAGTAGTTATGCTGATGTTGATAATTGGTTTAAGTGTTTATTTGACTTGGTTATCACAAGAAAGAGTATTCTTCTTTCAAAAGATAGAAAGACTTGCTAAACTAGCTTTCTTTCTTAAAGAGAATGGATATACATATACAAAAAAAGTTAAAACTGAATCAGGAACAGTCGATAAGGTTACATTTCCAACGGTTTATTTGAAACAGAATCGTTATGATTTGGAAGTTGCCTTTAAAATGGCTGGAAACAAGTTTCAGGATAAGTTTAAGAAGATTGGTAGTGATTTAGAAACTACTTTCTTCATGGACTTTATGGAAGTTCAGGACGATATTAAGTTTAAGACTTATAAGATGGCTTATTCTGCTTTTTTGAATCGAATTAAGGTAACTGATGTGGAGTATTCTGATAAGGGTATTCAACTGATGAAAAATCTGTATTGGAATCCTATTGATGATCCTCATTTACTTGTTTGTGGTGGTACTGGTGGTGGTAAAACGGTATTACTAAGAACGTTGATTCGTGCTATGGCTAAAGTTGGGGTGACGGATATTTGTGATCCAAAACAAGCAGACTTTGTGACTATGGTAGAACAGAAAGCTTTTGAAGGTCGTATTTCTTATCAGGTCAATGATATTGTTGAAATGATTGAAAGAGCTGTTGGTATCATGTTTGCTCGTTATGCTTATATGCGACAAAAACGTGAAGAAAATGGCGATAAGGATTTACGTAAATTTTATGAGTATGGTCTTGAACCTTATTTCTTGGTTTGCGATGAATACAATGCTTTGTGTGCTATGCTTGATTTTCAAACTAGACAGCGCTTGGATAATGCTATGGGCCAATTCTTACTACTTGGAAGGCAAGCTGGCTGCTTTGCAGTTATAGCTATGCAGAAGCCTTCAAGAGAAGATTTAGGCTCAAAACTACAAGCGAATATCAATTTTAGAATTTCTGTTGGTCGATTGGACGAGGTCGGCTATGACTTAGCCTTTGGGGAAGTCAATAGAAATAAGGAATTTAAGTATGTGAAATATCTTGGTGGTAAACGAGTATATGGTCGTGGATATGCTAGCGTATATGGAGAAGTCGCAAGAGAATTTTATTCACCTTTGTTAGAAAAGGGATTCTCCTTTACTGATGAATATGAGAAGATTGAACGACGAGAAAATCCTTTCAATCCTTTGGAAAATCCGAAAGCTGAATTATCAGAAGAAGAAAAAGAAAATCTTCAAGCTGAAATGGAAGCACAAGAGGAATTGCAAAAAGGGGAAGTTAAAAAGGCTAGTCCTGAATTGATCCAGGAGTTGATGTCTAGTAAACAAAAAGAAAGTGGAAATGATTTAGTAAGAACGTTTGCGTTTTCTAAAGAAATTGGTGTGTCTGCTGGTTCAATGAAGAATTTGGTAGATAAGTTAGATGGTATTTTGAAATTTGAAAAGGAAGATAATGTAGTGTACCTGAATGAGATTCAAAGAATTATCATAAAGGATTTGTTTGAATTGAAACAGAATACAAGTCAAAATTGGAGTGAGATTTTGGAAGATTTTCCTTTTGATGAATATGGTTTTTAGTTAGTTGTGAGGGGATTTCCCCCTCTTTTTTTGGTTACTGTGCTAGTTGGTGCAATCCAGCTTGCTAGTAGCTAGTAGCAGGAGCGAGGAAGCGAGTGCGACGAGCGACTGCGTGTACTAGCGTGTACTAGCAGGCTGGATTGTGCGAATTAACCCCCTATGACTAATAGGGGGGTAGAAGATGTGCGTAGAAGCATAAAGCCTTGATAATACTGACTTTTTGGGCTTAAAAAATGCAACACTATTGAAAAGTAAGGAGAAAAATGGAATTTGAGAATTTAATCAAGGTACAAAAGATGTACGCTTTTTCAGATCAGGAAATGTCTAACTATTTAGAAATAGATAGAGCAACATTGTATAGATGGAAAGAAGCTGGTGAGATTCCTGAGTCTTATGACTCGAAAGTGAATGCGTTGATAGCTTTTAAGGAAGGTGTGCGAGATAGTGGATTTTCCTTGGAAGGAAAAGTTGACTATGTGAAGGTTACGTTTAAAACACAAGATTATATAGAGGTGATAGCTAAAGTATTGTGTCTTCAAAATAAGCCATTTCTTGAAGAAGAAAAGGGTGGTTCAGGATATGATACAAAATATACTTTTCAAAATATCAATCTTTTCATTTCAAAGAAAAGGGAAGATATGGGCTGTATGATTGAGTTAAAAGGTCAAGCATGCAGACAGTATGAGTGGTATTTTGAAAATGAGCAGAATTCAAGCTGGAGGGATTTCTTTATTCGTTGTTTCGAATATGAACGTGCCATTTCACAAGGTGAGGGGAAATTTATGAATATTCCTCGACTTGATATTGCGCTAGATGAAAAATATAAAGAAAATGGAAATTTTGAACTTGGTAGGCTGGTTGACCTTTGGGATAGTGGTTTGGTTGAAAGTCGTTTGACAATGAAGCAGATTGAAGATAATGGTCAATATGGAAAAGCAAAAACGATTTACTTTGGTTCTCGTCAGTCTGCTTATCATTTCTGTTTTTATCAAAAAGATATTGAGCAGGCAAAGAAACTTGGTCTTGATATAGATTTGATTCATTCGTCATTGAAATTCAAAAATCGTTATGAAGTAAGAATGTGTGATGATGTCGCTTTGGACTTTGTTAGAAAATCCTTGAATGAAAAAATTGATATGGCTAGACTTGCTGTTTGGGTGATTAACAGTAAAATAAAAGTCTTTGAAAGAATGGATGGCGATAAGGTTTTGAATCGTGAGTGGTATTCGCTTTTAGGTGAAGTTGATAAGATTGGTTTTTCAACCTCACCTGTAGAAACTGGTTTTTTTGATAAACAGTATAGATGGTTGAATGAAAATGTTTCAGGTGTGACTGCATTGATAAAAAAGTGGGAGAGTATTACTGGCGATAACAAACTAAAGAAGATTCTCTTTGATGGAGAAATAAGTGATAAAAATTGGAAAAAATTGGAGCAAGCGAGGGTAGCTTATGAGAAAAGTCTACAAGAAAGTAGGTACTGATTCTGTAGTAGTAAATAACAGTAATTTGGTATGTTCAACTGATCGTGGGTTAAAATCAATTAGTCATTATTTACCTTCATTTGAAGGGAATGAAAATCTAACAGTTATACCTATAGAATCTGAGCGAATGTTTTTGCCTTATTTTAGGAACTATGTGATTGATTGGCTAAGAATGCCTGATGAAGTGAATGCGATTCTTGATATTAAGAAGAAGGCAGATTGAGAGGTCAGTATATGAAAAATGAGAAGGAAAAACCTGTTGGTAGTTTGTTGACGCAGAAACTTTTAAAAACTGAAGATATTAGTTCAGAAGAAGAGTCTGCATTTTGTGTAGGTCTAGTATTGGCTTCGCTTTTAGTTATACTACTTCTTACTATGCTTATAACACAATGGAGTTTTTTTGATTTATTTGTGTGAGGTTTAGTTATGAGTAAGAAAAAAATCACTGATGAAAAATTGAGAAAGTTAGTTTTTTTAATTCCTGCTCGGTATTTCTATGAAGGGGTTGTGACAAGTGATAAAGCTAGAAATTATCAAGATTATATAGATATTCAATGTCAAACCTATAGAAAGACTAAAAATCGCAAAGATTGGCAAGAGGTAAAAAGGCTTACTAAAGAGTATGAGGAGTTTTTAGCCAATGAAGTAGATATTAAGCGAAAGTTGTTGCTTTTTGGGTTGATGAAACGTGATCAGAAAGAAAGACAAAGTGTGTATTTGTTGCTGGTTAAGAAATATCATTTAGAAAGATGGGTTTGAATTGGTGTAATGGAAAAAGATATTTGTAGAAGATGTGGTTGTAAGTGGAATACAGCTTGCGTTGATGAAAAGTATGGTTGTTGTTGGTGGGTAGATAAAAACAGAACACTATGTAGTCACTGTTTTTATGGATTTAATGATGAACCTTGTCAGACAAAAGTTTATTACCGACCAGGTCATGATTGGATTGAGAGAGATTGGGAATTTGCTCGGGAAATACTGATAAATCCAAAAAGTTATTGGGTTTATGATATAGAACATGATGTGTTGTGTGTGGTTGGTTTAGGAGATCATATTGGAGCTGTTAGATTTATTGTAAGGAACTTTTATGGACTTAATCGCATTTATCGTGAGGAAATTCCTACATGGCAAGAAATTATTGGAAATAATATGATTTTTTATAATGCAAAGGTTAATGATTCAGAGCATTACGCTAGTTGTTTACCAAGGAAGTATAGAAAATGATCTTTTCAGAGAGACTCAAAGAATTACGACTTGAAAAAGATTTATCACAAAAAGAAGTTGCTGATTTAGTCCACGTCAATAGAGTAACTTATACAAATTGGGAGAGAGGTAAAAGAGAGCCTAGCTTTGAAAATCTTGTTAATTTAGCAGATTTACTTGAGGTTTCGTTGGATTCGTTGTTTGGGAGAGAATAGATGAAAGTTAAGAAACGTTCACCAGCTTAGTTGCTGGTTAATGAAAAAAATATAGAGAAAAAAGAGGTATAAAAAAATGGCATTACAAGGAAAAGATAAACAAGTTATTGAATTGTCGAATGAACTTGCTAAAAAATTGAAATCAAAAGAATTTGATTTAGCTTGGAAGCATGCTGGTGAATTGAGTTCGCTTCTTAAAAATGATGAAGAATTGCAACTACCGTATCAGGTTATTGAGTGTATCAAGAAAGACCTTTCTAGTTACTATGCAATGAATAAGGAATTAAATAAGGTAACAACTCGTGCTTTTGCGATTGGCTCTAGCTTTGAGCGTTCAGCTTCAATTTAGTTAAAATGGTGAAGGAAGTCAAGAATGACTTCCTTTTTTGTTTGGAAGGAGAAATAATGAGTATTAAAGTTATTTATGATAGCTATTCTGATGTTTGTAAAGATTATGCTTATGGGAAAAAGTTGCTTGATGAACCTGAAAAGATTATTGATCGTTTAAATGAACATTTTGACGGTGTGGAGTTTGGTCAATTTGATGGTTGCAATCCTGACAATGTGTATATCAATTCTTTTATAGAAGTTGATATACAGGAAGCATTGATTGATTTTGCTGGTATTTTGAATCATGGAGAATATGAACAGTTAGTCAATGAAGATCGTTTGTCTGCTTATGTAGAAGAACATGAAGAAGAAATTGCTAGTCGTCTAGGTGATTCTTATGTCTTTTTAGGTCATGAGGGCGATAGCTGGTACTTTTTGCAATAAAAAGTGGTCGGTGTTGAATATGACTTCAAGAGTGTTGATTAAGAATCCAAAGAATGGAAGGCAGGCTTGGTTTAGCTTGCCTTTATATTTTGGAAAGTTATCTCAAATTGGTTTGACTGGCTCTTATAATGAAGAAATTCAAATTGTTGATTATGAGGGTTCAGCATTTATTGGTTACGGTCTATTTACTGTTGCTGATTTGGAACAGCTGAATAAACAAGTGGAAAGTGGTTAAAGGAGGGAGTAAAGGTTACTTTGTATCAAGATGATAGCGAATATAAGAGTTTTAAGAGAAGGGAATTTTGAATTTCTCTGTGAACTGGATATTATGAAATATAGTCAAGAACAGGTTCTTGAAAGAATGAATGAAAGAGGGATTGATAGAGATAGCTTTTTCATTTGTGGAATTACGGATTGGGAAGTTGATAAAATCATGTCGCTGGACGAAGTTTACTTACTGAAGAAAGCTGTACTGGAGTTGTATGATGGCGACGAGTTCATTGTGAAATTTCAGTTGCAGCATTATGTTCCTGTAACTCAAATTGCGACTACATATTATAGATTTTGTTCTAAAGATGAAGTTAAGACAATGGTTGAGTTGACAAAAGAGTTAGATTATGAATCAGTTATCAATTACTTTTTTAGATGTGGAAGCTGGGTGACGGTATTTCAGGGATTCATAGATCATGGAGAAGTTTTAAATACTTCCCAAGGATTTTATAGAAAGGTTGTTCTTTAATTTTAAAAAAAGGAAGGAAGAAAATTGAGGTAATCTATTTGAAATGATAAGAGGATTTAAAAAAAGAGAAAAAAATCAAGAAAGGTTAAAGAAACTTTCTGATAAGAAAGTATACACTCCTAAGAAAATCAATCAAAAGGGTGCGAATTTAGTTTTTGGCTCTTTATTGATTGGTTTTGTAGTTTTTGTGGGTGCTACTGGAGTTTTATCAATTAAGAATATATCTAAAGTGAAGGAATTTGAAAAGAATCAGATTGCTAAAGTAGATAATAGTGAAATTGATAGACGGTTGGAGCAATTTTTGGATAGTTATGTAAGCTATTATTTCACTTACAAGGCAGGCGAGAAGGATAGTGAAGAAAACGCAAAGCGTTTGAATGAATTCTATGGAACACCGCCTAGTGTTAAAAATCAAGGGCAATCAAAACAAGATATGACTATTGTAAGTGGTCGTTTGCTGATGGCGAAAGATGGAGTTGCAGTTTATGCAGTTACTTATGATACAAAGGTTGATAACAAGGTTCAACGTGTATCAATCGAGTTTTCAATCCCATACGTTGAAAAAGACGGTCGCTATTATGTTGATGGTTTGCCTTGGTTTGCTCCTGTTACGGATTTTAAGAGTCAGGAGATTGACAAAGAAAAACAACTGATTTTGACGGCAAATGATGGTCTGAGTGAAAATGACAGAAAAGATTTGGTTGCCTTTATTGAATTGTTTTTCAAGAATTATACAAGCAGTCAATCGAATCTTGACTTGATCTCAAAAAATATCAAAACAATTGGCGGAGCAACTGTTAAAAGCATTGATTATACCTATTTTGTAAAAGGTAGTGATAAGACACTAGCTTATGTACAAGTTACCTTTGATATTTTGGGTACAAGTCATAGTGAGAATTTTTCTTTCGAGTTGAGGAAAGATAAAGATAGTTATTTTGTAGATAAAATGGAGCATCAGATTCCATTTGATTATGCGAAGAAGGATAAAAAAGAAAATTAAGGAGAATGAGATAAATGAGTTTTTTTCAGTATTTAGTTGATAAGTTAGGTGTTCCTTTGATTGGATTGTTTGTATTTAGTAAAGCGATTCGAGCTTGGAGGGAAGGAAAGACTTGGGGTATTTTTGTATCCATTTTGACCGGTGCTTTAATTTTATGGTTCTTGTTAAGTCCAGAAACTGTATTGAAAGCTCCTGCGACTGTATTTAATAAATTGTTAGAAGTTTTTAAGTAAGCCTATGAAAAAAGAAGAGAAACAATTATTTTCATATAAGCGTGGTTTTGACCAGCCTATATTTGTAAAAGAGTTATCGGATAATTTTAGTTTGCCTTTTGCGGTTGAGATGTCGACTTTATTATATTTTATCTTTTTTACTCCGATTTTCTTTTTTCTTTTGATGTCAGTAGGTTTTATTGAGTGGGGATGGTGCTTAGTTGTTAGTTCTGCTTTAGGGTGGCAATTGGGAAAAATTCTGACTAATAATAAAATCGATGGTAAAACGATAGTGATTTATCTTCGTGATTACATTTTTTATTTTTGGCATTATGGGAGATACAGTAAAAAGTATTATATAAATAAAGGTAAACAATATGTAAAAATAGAAAGGATTTATCGTGGAAATTACGAGTAATTACTGGGACTTTGCGGACAGTTTGATATTACGTAAAAATGGTGGTGTTTTTGCAGTCTTTGAAGTTCCTAGTGAAGTTTTGGTTACGATAGACAAGAGGGGACGTGAGCGGTTTAAACAAACCGCTTTTTCAGCTTTTAGTCAAATATCGGTCTATGGTGACTTTGAATTGCATACGATTCCTATTCCAATAGATTTGTATGAGCGATTTGAACTCTTGCGTCAAGATATTGACCAGGATAGCGGTACAGCTTCTTTAGCAAACTTGATGATGGATAGTCTGCAAGAAAAGATTGAGGATGAGATAGAGTTTTTGTTTGAGTACAAGCATTATATCTCTGTTCCATTGAAGTCAAACAATATCAGTCCAGACTTAGTTTCGACTTTAAAAGACAGCGTGTCTTTCTACAAAAAAGAAACGTTGAAGTTGCTTGGTCTGGGTGAATTACCTCCTCTAAATTGGTATGAGGATTGGCAACTAAAAAAGAATGCTTTGAAAAGTTCTTTACATCAGTTGAGGGTTCGTGAGGTTGAAAAAACAGAGTTGGAGTTTTTAGCTCGTTTGCAATTCTTACGAGGTCAATTTTATGACAAGGAAACAGAAGTAGATGCAATTAAGAATTGTATCGATAATATCGATGATACAAATATCTATTTTGAGAATCACAAAGTGTTGAGATTGGAGAATAAAGATGATGATAATTTGGTCGCTTGTTTTCCGATTGTAGACTATCCTCAAAATGTATCTTCGATTCATCTACAAGAAGAATTGCAGTTGCTAGATTTTCCTGTAGAAAGTATCTATAAAGTTGCGTTCTCGGCAGATAAGGGAGTTTCTTCTTCTAAAAAGAAAGCGAGAAATAAACGTAAAAATTTGGGGAATGTGGTTGCTGAAATTGAGGAAGATGGCGATATTCAACGTTTAGAAGTGCTAGAAGCTCATGAAATGTTGGTTGATTATCAAGAAAAGGTTGAAAGTAAAGAAAAAATGGTTGAATTTCTCCATTTCTTGGTTGTGACTGGCGATGATGAGGATGACATTGAGGAAAGATATGATATTTTAAGTAAGCTTATAGCTAACTTAGGAGGTTCTCTTGCAAGAGGTTATGCCGATAGGTTGTATCTTTTTTACAAAGGTCGCTTTACAGAATTGTTGGATAAAAAGCGTGAAAGTTATGTGCAATATACTTCTTTGGAAGGTTTCTGTCAGAATATGTTTTTTGTCACAAAAGAAGTAGGAAACAAGGTTGGCTTCCCCATTGGTCGAATAGACAATGAGATTGCGAGCTGGGGAGGTGACTTTGAGGCAGCTTTACAAGCAAGTAATCGTCTAGTCTTTTCAAACTTGCTTCAGGCGAATAAAATGGGGATTAAGGATAAGATTACCAATAATCCTCATGTTGCTATTACTGGAGCGACTGGAAATGGAAAATCGTATCTAACAAAATTGTTGTTTACCTTGAATAGTTTCTTGAAAATCAAGTCTGTTTATATTGATCCTAAAGCGGAAATGCGAAGTCAGTATATGAAGATTTTGAAGGAGTATGAGGAACAGAATATTTATGAAGAAGTTCAGGAGTATATCAAATCAATTCACTTTGTAACCTTGGATATGAAGGAAGATAGAAATATTGGAGTGCTAGATCCATTTGCTTATATTGACGAAAAGACAACGTTGACAGAAATTGCTTCAGTTCTGATCTCAACCGTGTTAGACAAAGAGGATTCTAAGAAATTGAAATCTTACTTGTTGGAAAATATTGACAAGGTTTGGGATAGGAAACAAAATGGAGAAACGGTTGGAATGTTACATCTTTTTAAGACTTTTGAAGAAGAAAAAGACGAAGATGTAGTACGAATTGGTCGTTATTTGTCAAAAATGGGCGAAAACACCTTGTTGAAACTGTGCTTCTCTGATGGCTCTAATAAGTCTTTGCAGTTGGACAATAAGATTACGATTTTTGAAATCGCTGGCTTGGATATGCCTAAGACTTCTAAGTATGAGGATATGACAGATACTCAATTACGAAGTCTTGCGGTCATGTACGGTTTAACGTTTTTCTGTGCTGATTTTGGAGAAAGAGATAGAACACAAGAAACCTTGTTGTATGTGGATGAGGCTTGGCAAATTTTGTTGACTCCTGTTGGTCGTCAATTGTTAGCGAGAATCAAGCGTACAGGTCGTTCGTTTAATAATTTCTTGGTTTTGGTAACTCAGTCTGTAAAAGATGTTTCAACTGAAGATGATGGTACAGGATTTGGGACAGTCTTTGCTTTCTCAGAAGATAGTGAAACGTCTTCGATTTTGGAACATCTTAAAATCAAAGAAGATGATTTGTCTAAGGCATGGGTTGAAAATCAGACGATGGGTCAATGTATCTTCTCGGACGTTTTTGGTCGAAGAGAAAGAATTACAGTGGATGGTACGATATATGATTCGATAACTCCATTGTATGCGACGGTCACAACGAATCTGAAGTCTACAGGTTAGTAAAGGAGAAAAGATGAAGAAGAAACTAGCTCTGTTTGTTTTTTTACTCTCTATTCTCTTTCCTTTGTTGGCTTTCGCAGATATAGGAACAGTTTCGCTTCCGAATGGTACATTATCTGAAACGCCAGCATTTGTAAAGGATAAATCTTCTTCGACAAGCTCATCCAGTTCTAGTGATGGCTTGACGCTTCCCAATAGCGGTAATACAGGTGCAAGTTCTAGTATTGTTAAGCCTAGTCCATCTGAAAATAAAGATCCTTTGGAAAAAATTACTGATGATACATTGAAAAGAAGTTCGGATGTTGTCGGTGCGAATGCCAATCAAGGTGTTGCTGATAGCGTTAAGGAAACTCAAAAAAAGCAAGAAGAAGAAAAGAAAAAGAAGGAAGAGGAAGAAAAAGCCAATACAAAATTAAGTTATGCCAATTTCAAGACAAAAATGAAACGCTTGACTAGCTATGCCTATTTTGACAAAGGTTTGTTTGGTCTTGGTGAGGTTGGGAATTACTGGATAAATAAAGTTGTTCAAGCTATTTTCTGGTTCTCTAAGTTTTTGTTTGGAATAATCGTAAGTTTAGTATCTGCGGTTGAAAAAATGACGGATGTATCGCCTTTCTTGAACAAAGTTGTAGAAATGGCAAGTGCTGTTTTCTCTGTTTTGTTTGGGGCAACGACAAAATATATTGCAGGTGTTTTTATGGCTGTCTATATTCTGTCTGTGTGGGTTAAAGGCGGACAAGTTTTCAAAACAGCTTTGAAACTTGGTTTGGTCTTTGCGCTCGTTGGTGGTTTTTTCACTAAAATTTCAATCAATGGCAGTCCTGAGCGTTATCTTCCTATTCATCTATATAATGTCACGGATGAGATTACAAAAGAATTTCAGACGGAGATTGTGAAAAAGGTGGGGACTGTAGATACGTCGATGGCTGAAAGCTATTTTAACTCAACGATTATCCCTGCTTATAAAAACATGAACTCAAAAAAAGATAGTGAGGGAAATTATTATCTTTCGGAGGAAGACTTCCAAGATTTGACCAACTATCAGGAAGGGAAAGGAAATTTCAAGTTATCGGATAAAGAAATAAAAGCCCTGACCAAAAAGAATGACAAAAACGAAACAGAAGATGTCAAAGGACAAAATTTGGTTGATGAATGGTCTGATAAGTTTACTTATGCTTTTACCTCGATTTTTGATGTTGTTGTAGTTGGTGTTGTGTATCTTTCAATGGGGCTAGGTCGAGTAGTGATTTTGCTTTCTTATGCCCTATTGTTATTGATTTCACCATTTGCTTTAATTTTAAGTCTTTTCCCACAATTTAGTCATTATTTTAGTGGTATTTCTAAAAAAGGTATCTCCTTCTTGTTGATTTCGTCTGCTATCAGTTTGGCAAGTGTCATTGTTCCAATCATTTATGGAAATATGTCAAGTTTCATAGAAGACTTTGGCGGAGGCCCTGGTCTTGTAGCAACGTTTTTGAAATGTATTGTGATTTACTGGCTATTTAGGAATAGAGACAACCTTCTATCCTTCCTGAATGGAAAGGGGAATCCTCTTTCTAGTTTGACAAGAGGTCGATTAGGTCGTCTAGGAAATGGGATGAACTTGCAAAGGGCAAAAACATTTGCGACGAAGGTTGGAGATAGAGTTCCTAACCGAGTCAAATCCTTAGCAAGAATCACCAAAAACAATGCTCAAAGATGGGTCGGTGACAAGGCAAAACCGTTGAAAAACTGGAATGAAAATCGCTTGGAAAAAAGAAGCAATCTAGCCAAAATGGAAATTCCTCAAAACGATGACTATATGGCTAGAAAGATAAAACGTGCTAAAAAAGTTGAATGGAGGAAGGCGCATAGACGAGAAATGCTTGACCGAGCTAAGATGAAAGTTGAGTATTTCAAAAACTATGGAGAAAAGGATAAAAATAAACGAAGTGTAAATAAAGAAAATTATGAGACTTTACAAAATAGAGTCCGTGAAAATATGTACAGAAAGCAGGAAATAAAAGGGCATACACCAAAGGCAAGAACATTTGAAAATGGTGTATGGAAGGCAACGGATGATTTACCATCTTTGAAACGCTTGGAACGTAAAGAAAGAATTCGCAAATTACAAAGGAAAAAAGGTAGACTTGGTTTACAAGAAAGGTTAGCTACGTAGATGAAAAAGACTAGACGAACCTTTGCCCTGCTTAGCTTTTTTCTACCGCTGCTTTCTTTTTTGTTTTTGATGCTTCTTCTTGGTGGACTGATTACGAGTTCTGCTGGTGGTTCGTCAGGTAGTACGACTGGAAAGAGAACACGTCTGACAGCTCAAGAAGTGGCTCAAAAAGCGAATATCTCTGTCGAACGTGCAGAAGATGTCATTAAAATTCTAAACTGGCAACTCTCAAAAGAGAAGTTCACTCTGGAAGGATCTAGTGGATCGCTTGCTAATGCTGAAAGAGAAAGTGACTTTGATCCTAAACTAACGAATCCATCAGGTGGAGTTGCTGGCTACTTTCAATGGTCAGGCTGGGATGGAAATACAATCAATGGTGATCGATGGGCGAATGCAAGCTCTCGAACGTTAGATAGTACAGTTCAACTAGAATTGATGTCCTATGAGTTGAATCATGGCTATAAAAAAGTAAAAGACTACATGCAAAAAGCAACTGATCCTTTTGAAAGTGCCAAGTATTGGTCTGAACACTATGAGGGGGTATCCTTATCAGACGGACAGACTAAGCTAGAAAAGCTGGAGAAGGACAGTAAGAAGTGGTATGAAGTCTTTAAGGGAACGATTGAATCGGATGGCTCGTCTAGTGGGAATGCGATAGCTGGTAGCTTAGATATTGCTCCTGGAGCTGTTGCGATGGAGATACCGAACGGATACTCCATTGATAAGGAAATCACTAAGGAAGGCTATATCACTCAATCCTATCCTTATGGTGAATGTACATGGTATGTATTTAACCGTGCCAAAGAATTTGGAATAGAGTTTGATCCATACATGGGAAATGGTCAAGATTGGGCGCATAAGTCAGGGTACGAAGTAACGAATACCCCTACGAAACATTCAGCAGTTAGCTTTCAAGGAAGGCAGGCAGGTGGTCATGAAACTTATGGTCATGTAGCCTTTGTAGAAGATGTGAAAGATGATGGATCTATTCTGATTTCAGAATGTAATTTTGTTCAAAGTGGGCAAGGTACTGGAATCACAGATTATCGTGTATTTAGTGCTGAAGAAGCAAGAAATTTTTATTATGTAATTGGAAAATAGAAAAAGAGGAAGAAATATGAATAAGAAATTAGTAACATTGTTTTCAGTAGTTATTTTGAGTTCGGCAACGACGACTTTTGCAGATACACTTTCACTTGGTGGTGATAGTAAGGTTGTAATTGATACGTCAAGTATTGTAGCGACTCCGCCGGCAGAAACAAAACCGACGGAGGAGAAACCAAAGGAAGACAAGTCGTCAACGGTTGTGATTGGTGGTGAAAGCGAGAAGCCTATTGATGATAAAACAGGTGGTATTGTTGTAACACCTACGGAAAAAGAAAAGTCAGCAGAAGCGCCTACAGAAAAGCCAGTACCTAAAGTGAATGATAATTTGAATTTGGGTGGTGATTCTGAGAAACAGCAGGAGAAGGACAATAAAGGCATTGTGGCTGATTCACCTACTCCATCAGAACAGCCGAAAGAAGAAACACCAAAAGAAGATAAGAAGCCTACTGTAGAAGATACTCCTGAAATTAAGGAGCAGAAACAAAAGGCAGAAGAAATTGTTGGAGTAAAAGAACAAGATACTCCGCAGCCATTAAATGTGAGCAAAGAAGAAATCAAAGAACAATCTATTGAAACCAATACTGGTCATACAGTTGTATCTACGAATCAAGGGAAAGTAGTCGTTGAAACAAGCGAAGGTGACTATCAAGAAAAAGAACCTTATGAAATTGGCGCTGTGAAACAAAAAGACGGTACAATCGCTTTGAAAGACAAAGAAGGGCAGTTAAAAGTTCTTCCGAATACTGGGACAGCAAGTACAATTTTTGCGACTATTTGGGGATTTGTAGGTTTAGTTGCGACAATTTGGGGTAGACGTAAATTGAATTAAGGTGGATAGTATGAAAGTAAGTTTACTAAATAATTAAGGTAGGGGTAACCTTACCTTTTTTTTGCTGTTTTAAGGAGTAGAAAATGGATCAAGTAAAATTGTTGGAAATGTATGCTGTAAGATTAGCTCAGAGATTGGGAGAGAATCAAAAGTGTTTGGAATTTACAGCTAGTCGTGATACTGGTTATGGGATTGAAACTATGTTAGTTGAGGTTAGAAGGAATAATCAGTATGTTCGTGTTGTTTATCATTATGAGGGTTGTCATGCCAACCAAAAATTACTAAAAA
Organism: Streptococcus sp. GP0011; assembly: GCF_030546305.1. Classification (GTDB taxonomy): domain Bacteria; phylum Bacillota; class Bacilli; order Lactobacillales; family Streptococcaceae; genus Streptococcus. The sequence continues at coordinate 82,248 of NZ_JAUONR010000007.1, forward strand.
GACATTATGCTAGTGTGTTAGTTATAGAAGAATGTTCATTTGATTTTACGAGGGGAGAAGCCTATACTTATTTTCCTGATATAGAGAAATTGTTAGAAAAATTATGAAATAGCTTAAAATATGATAAGATAGAAAGGAGAAAAAATGATAGGAGACTATTCAATTATGGATTGGGTTACATTGGGTGGAATTTTGACAACGATAGCTTCGTTAGTAGGTATTGCGATTAAGTTAGCACGAGATAATAGTGGTCTTAAAGCTGAAATGAAGGCATTGTCAAAAGAGCGTGAAATGGAACATGCTAGTTTGTCTAGTGAGCATAAGGGCTTATCTAGTGAGCATAAGGGTTTATCTAGTGATCATAGAGGCTTGTCTAAAGAACATGATGCCTTGTCTAAGGAGCATGCTTCTATCAAAAAAGATACAGAATATATTTCTGATGAAATGAAATATGAAAAAATGGCTAGGGAAAATTTGTATAAAAACAGTACGAAGGCTAAAGAAATTTTGGAAACAATGGATTTTATGAAAGAAGTTGTATTACAAAATTCAAGGTTGACGGAAGAAGTTGGGAGATTGACAGTTGAGAATCAAGAACTATCTAAGTCTAAGCAAAATAATGAACTAGACAAAGTGTTACGTATTTTAGGAAGGATAGAAGGACAGTTAGCTTCTCTTGAAGGTTATCGTGGTACAGAAGAAGTACAAGTAGTTTTGAAACGTGTTGAAAGTGAATTGCTGGAATTGAATAACTAGCATAGAAAGAATGGCAAGTCAGGAATGGCTTGCTGTTTTTTGTCGTTTTATGGAGAAAAAAGTGAACATAAAGAAACCAGGATAGGATATAAAATTCGTATTTTAGGTCAAAAAGTTCAACCAGGTATTCAAAATTTGTTCGGAAATAGGAGAATAAAAATGGAAAAATCATATAATAATTATCCTGATATTTGTGTATCAAAGAAGGATTTAAAAGCAAATTATTTCCCTTCGATTAGTATTAAAACAATTGAAAGGAGATTAGACGAAAGTCAAAAGACGAAAGAATTTAAAGATATATCTTTTAGGACAGGACAAAAAGTATTGATTAATGTGAGAGGATTTTATCTATTTCTTCTGCATAGAGAGAGAGTTAGATATATTTGATTGGGAAAAAATGATATACTATAGTTATTGACTAGAGATATACTCATTTTTAAAAGGAGTATAAAATGTTTTTTAGAGAATTGGAGAATGGAAAATATAGATATTATGAAAAATATTTTGATTTAGAAGAGAATAAGTGGAAACAAGTTTCTATAACTTTAACTTCTAAGACAAGGCAAGCTCAGAAACAGGCAAGAATCTTGCTGGATGAGAAAATAGAAAAAAAGAGGGAGAACATAGAAAAAGAGAAAACAGAAGTAAGGAAAATAACAGTTAAGGAAGCCTATGAAGAATATTTAAAAATTCGAAAATCTGAGCTGAAGAGGAGTACTTTTAAGTCTCAGAAATACACTATTATTGGTGAGATTAGGAAATTGGAAGATTATTTACTGATGAATGTGACAAGTCGAATAGTTCAGAATATATTATTAGAATTGCCATGCTCTGCAGAACATAGGAAAAATAAGAAAGTTTTATTAAACTTGTTTTTTAAGTATTGCTTAAATGTTGGTTATATAAGTGAGAATCCTATTGATAATGTTGTTTTGCCAAAAAGGAAGAAGAATTTAAAAAAAGTCAGGAAGAAACAGAATAAGTATCTTACTAGAGCAGAAGTAGTTCAGTATCTTAATTTTTTAGAAAAAGAAGAAAAGAATCAACGAGTACGTTTGATTGTTGAATTTATGTATTTGACTGGATTACGTTTTGGAGAAGTTTTGGCTTTGACTCTTGAGGATATTGATTTTGGAAATAAAACACTAGAAGTTAAGCATACATTGCATACGAGCGGAAGTAAAGCAGAAATATTCCTAGATAGTCCAAAAAGTTTAGCTTCTTATAGAGTCATTGGTATTAGCGATAGAGTGTTAGAGATCATAGAAGAATATCTTCTCATTGAAAAAGAAGGGCGATTTATATTTACGAAAAATGGGAATCCTTTTATGATTTTTTCTTTTAATGATTTTTTGAAGAGAAGTTTTAAAAGAAGTGGAATTCAAAAAGAAGAGGATTTTGTATTGACTACTCATGTTTTTAGGCATTCACATATTAGTTTACTTGCAGAATTGGAAGTTCCAATCAAGGCGATTATGGAACGAGTAGGTCATACGAACGAGAAAATGACTTTGGGAGTTTATACTCATGTTACGGAGCAGATGAAGTTTAATATAACTGAAAAATTGGATAAATTGGACTTGTAAAAGCTAACCAAAAAGTAACCAAGAAATGTCTAAAAATGTCTAAAATAGTCCATAATCTTTGGAATAAGAATGTAGAAAAAGGCCTTTATGTCTATAATTGACGGTATTTGTCTAGCTTTTATTGAGGGAAATTGTTATAATAGTAGTAATTTAATAGATGGAGTTGAGTTTTGAAGAAAAGCTTTCGTGTAAAAAGAGAGAAAGATTTTAAGGCGATTTTCAAGGACGGAACAAGTTTTGCCAATCGAAAATTTGTTGTCTACCAATTGGAAAACCAGCAAAACCATTTTCGAGTAGGACTGTCCGTCAGCAAAAAGCTGGGGAATGCAGTTACCAGAAATCAAATTAAAAGACGAATCCGGCACATTCTACAAAGTGTAAAAGGGAGTTTAGTAGAGCATGTTGATTTTGTCGTGATTGCCCGAAAAGGGGTGGAAACCTTGGAATATGCAGAGATGGAGAAAAACCTACTCCACGTATTAAAGTTATCAAAGATTTACCAGGAAGGAAATGGGAGTGAAAAAGAAACTACAGTTGACTAGTTTGTTGGGCTTGTCCTTGGTTATCATGACAGCCTGTGCAACAAATGGTACAGCTAGCGATATAACAGCAGATTCGACAGACTTTTGGAGCAAATTCGTTTATTTTTTTGCTGAAATTATCCGCTTTTTGTCCTTTGACATTAGTATCGGAGTGGGGATTATCCTCTTCACAATCTTGATTCGGACGATTTTATTGCCGGTCTTTCAGACACAGATGGTTGCCTCTAGAAAAATGCAAGAGGCTCAACCACGCATCAAGGCTTTGCGAGAGCAATATCCGGGTCGTGATATGGAAAGTAGAACCAAGCTAGACCAGGAGATGCGTAAGGTTTATAAAGAGTTAGGAATCAAGCATTCATCCTCTCTCTGGCCAATTTTAATACAAATGCCGGTTCTCTTGGCGCTCTTTCAAGCCTTGAGTCGAGTTGACTTTTTGAAAACAGGTCACTTTTTATGGATTAATTTGGGAGGAGTAGATACAAGTTTTGTCCTTCCGATTTTGGCGGCAGTCTTTACCTTCTTGAGTAGCTGGTTATCGAATAAAGCTTTGTCCGAAAAAAGTGGAGCTACGACAGGGATGATGTATGGTATGCCTGTATTGATCTTTGTTTTTGCCATTTCCGCCCCAAGTGGTGTAGCCTTGTACTGGGCTGTATCCAATGCTTACCAAGTTTTGCAAACCTATTTCCTGAACAATCCTTTCAAGATTATTGCTGAAAGAGAAGCAGTGGCGCAAGCAGAAAAAGATTTAGAAGGCAAGAAGAGAAGAGCTTTGAAAAAAGCACAGAAAAAGAAAAAATAAGGAGGAATCTGGTAATGGTATTATTTACAGGTTCAACGGTTGAAGAAGCAATCCAAAAAGGATTGAAAGAATTAGACATTCCAAGAATGAAGGCCCACATCAAGGTCGTTTCGAAAGAGAAAAAAGGATTCTTAGGCTTGTTTGGTAAGAAGCCAGCTCAAGTTGATATCGAAGCCATTAGTGAAACGACAGTGATCAAAGCCAACCAGCAGGCCATTAAAGGGGTTCCAAAAGAAGTTAATGAAAAAAATGAACCCGTGAAAACAGTAAGTGAAGCAACTGTTGATTTGGGGCATGTAGTTGAAGCGATTAAGAAGATTGAAGAAGAAGGTCAAGGTGTCTCTGAAGAGGTCAAGGCTGAAATCTTGAAAAATGAAAAACATGCCAGCACGATTTTGGAAGAAACAGGCCATATTTCAATTTTAAATGAATTGGAACCAGAGAATACTACCGAGGAAGTGGAATCTGCTCCAGAAAAAGAAACTGAAACGCAGGAAACAACAAGCCAGTCTTTGGAAGATTTAGGCTTGAAAGTAGAACCAAGTTATGACATCGAACAAGTGGCAACAGAAGTAGCTAGCTACGTTCAAACCATTGTAGATGATATGGATGTTGAAGGGACGATTTCAAGCGACTACAATCGTCGTACCATCAATCTTCAAATTGACACCAACGAACCAGGTCGTATTATCGGCTATCATGGAAAAGTCTTGAAGGCCCTTCAACTCTTGGCACAAAATTATCTTTATAATCGCTATTCAAGAACTTTCTACATTACGATTAATGTCAATGATTATGTTGAACACCGTGCAGAAGTGTTGCAAACCTACGCTCAAAAATTGGCGAATCGCGTTTTGGAGGAAGGCCGTAGCCAGCAAACAGATCCAATGTCGAATAGCGAACGCAAGATTATCCATCGCATTATTTCACGCATGGATGGAGTGACTAGCTATTCTGAAGGTGATGAGCCAAATCGCTATGTTGTCGTAGATACAGAATAAACAAAATCAGGTTTGACCTGATTTTTTGCTAGAAAAAAGGAGAAGAGACCGATGATGGAAACCATCAGAAATTATCTATCTTACGCAGGAATCCAGTATCGTAATCCAGATAAGTCTGGGGATGAGCGAGAGAAGATGCTGGAATTGCGCCACAAAGGGCAGGAGGCTCGTAAGGCTTTTACAAATCTGGCCAAGATCTACCAAGCAAGTCATCCCGAATGGCAATTGCAACAGACTAGTCAGTGGATGAATCAAGCGCAGCGCTTGCGACCGCATTTCTGGGCCTATCTACAGAGAGAGGGGCAGGTAACAGAACCCATGTTAGCCTTGCGTTTGTATGGGGAACCCTCAGATTTTGGGATTTCCTTAGAAGTCAGTTTCATCGAGCGCAAGAAGGATGAGCAGACGCTGAGCAAACAAGCCAAGATTTTAGATATTCCGCCAGTAGAAGGAATCTATTATCTAGCATATACCGATGGTCAAAGTCAAAAGGTAGAAGCTAATGAAGAAAACCGTCTGCTCTTACGCGAGAAGGTGCGCAATCAGGAAATCCGTAAAGTTTTGGTCAAGTCAGATGTTTCCTTTATGGAAAATCAGTCAGAAGAAGCGATATTGGAGAAGCTAGAAGACGCTTATACTCGCTTGCTTCCGTACTATGAAGTGACGAGGGGATAGACAAATCAAATGTGATAGATGAACGCAAATTGTTTTATTGCTATTCTATACATTTTTTCATATAATAGTAAAATAGGATGTGTGATTCATTAATCACCTCAAAGAGAAAGGAAATTCTATGTCAAATCTATCTGTTAATGCAATTCGTTTTCTAGGTATTGACGCCATCAACAAAGCAAACTCAGGTCACCCAGGGGTGGTTATGGGGGCTGCTCCTATGGCCTATAGCCTCTTTACAAAGCAACTTCGTATCAATCCAGCTCAACCAAACTGGATCAACCGCGACCGCTTTATTCTTTCAGCAGGTCACGGTTCTATGCTTCTCTATGCCCTTCTTCACCTTTCAGGATTTGAAGATGTGAGCATGGATGAAGTGAAGAACTTCCGTCAATGGGGCTCTAAAACTCCAGGTCACCCAGAATTTGGCCATACTGCAGGGGTTGATGCTACAACTGGTCCTCTAGGACAAGGGATTTCAACTGCCACAGGTTTTGCCCAAGCAGAACGTTTCCTAGCAGCGAAGTATAACCGTGAAGGCTACAATCTCTTTGATCACTACACTTATGTGATCTGTGGCGACGGAGATTTGATGGAAGGTGTTTCAAGCGAGGCAGCTTCATACGCAGGTTTGCAAAAACTCGACAAGTTGGTTGTTCTTTATGATTCAAATGACATTAACTTGGATGGTGAGACAAAAGATTCTTTCACAGAAAGTGTTCGTGACCGTTACAATGCCTACGGTTGGCACACAGCCTTGGTTGAAGATGGGACAGACTTGGAAGCAATCCATGTTGCTATCGAAACAGCTAAAGCTTCAGGCAAACCATCTTTGATTGAAGTGAAGACTGTTATTGGATACGGTTCTCCAAACAAACAAGGAACCAATGCGGTACACGGTGCTCCTCTTGGAGCAGATGAAACGGCGGCTACTCGCCAAGCTCTTGGTTGGGATTATGAACCATTTGAAATCCCAGCTGAAGTTTATGCTGATTTCAAGGAAAATGTTGCAGACCGTGGTGCATCAGCTTATCAAGCTTGGACAAAATTAGTTGCTGATTATAAAGAAGCTTATCCCGAACTTGCAGCAGAAGTCGAAGCCATCATCGACGGACGCGACCCAGTTGAGGTAACTCCAGCAGACTTCCCAGCATTAGAAAACGGCTTCTCTCAAGCAACTCGTAATTCAAGCCAAGATGCTTTGAACCTTGTGGCAGCTAAGTTGCCAACCTTCTTAGGTGGATCCGCTGACCTTGCTCACTCAAACATGACTTATATCAAGACTGACGGACTTCAAGATGATGCCAATCGCTTGAACCGCAACATTCAGTTTGGTGTTCGTGAATTTGCAATGGGAACGATTTTGAACGGGATGGCTCTCCATGGTGGACTTCGTGTATACGGTGGTACTTTCTTTGTCTTCTCTGACTATGTGAAAGCAGCGGTCCGTTTGTCAGCATTGCAAGGACTTCCTGTGACTTATGTCTTCACCCATGACTCTATTGCGGTTGGTGAAGATGGTCCAACTCACGAACCAGTTGAACACCTAGCAGGTCTTCGTGCTATGCCAAATCTCAATGTTTTCCGCCCAGCAGATGCGCGTGAAACTCAAGCAGCTTGGTACCTTGCAGTGACAAGCGAAAAAACACCAACTGCCCTTGTCTTGACACGTCAAAACTTGACTGTTGAAGAGGGAACAGACTTTGGCAAGGTTGCTAAAGGTGCCTATGTTGTCTATGAAAATGCAGCTGACTTTGATACGATCTTGATTGCAACAGGTTCAGAGGTCAATCTAGCTGTCGCAGCTGCCAAAGAATTGGCTAGCCAAGGTGCAAAAGTCCGTGTAGTCAGCATGCCATCTACAGATGTCTTTGACGCACAAGACGCAGCTTATAAGGAAGAAATCCTTCCAAATGCAGTTCGTCGTCGCGTTGCAGTCGAAATGGGAGCAACCCAAAACTGGTACAAATATGTTGGTCTTGATGGTGCAGTTCTCGGTATTGATACCTTTGGAGCATCTGCCCCAGCACCAAAAGTATTGGCAGAGTACGGATTTACAGTTGAAAATCTAGTCAAAGTTGTTCAAAACTTGAAATAATCACAAAAATCAGAGTGAAAACTCTGATTTTTTATAACCATAAAAACAAGGTACAACCTTGTAAAAGTAGCTGAAATTTGATATAGTAGTTCTATGTAAAATACAAAGGAGAAAATAATATGGAAAATATTAGTCCAAATTTAACATTTGTGATCATGCTTGTAGGTATGTTTGCCTTGATGTTCTTTATGCAACGTTCTCAAAAGAAACAAGCTCAAAAGCGTATGGAAAGCTTGAACAAGCTTCAAAAAGGCTATGAAGTGATCACAATCGGTGGACTCTACGGAACAGTGGATGAAGTAGATACTGAGAAACGAACAATCGTACTGGACGTAGATGGTGTTTATTTGACTTTTGAATTAGCTGCTATCAAGACAGTGTTGCCACTCAAAGAAGCTGTGACACCAGAAGGAGCAGTTATCGACAAAAGTGGAGCAATTGAAGAATAAAACGAGATCCTATCACTCCCGTTTTTCTATGATATGAGAGGAAAAGGGATGAAAAAAATAGTATTTGTGTGCTTGGGAAATATTTGTCGCAGTCCTATGGCAGAGTTTGTGATGAAGTCCATGACGAGTGATTATCAAGTTGAGAGTCGTGCAACTTCGTCTTGGGAACATGGCAATCCGATTCATAAGGGAACGCAAGGGATTTTCCAGCAGTATCAGATTCCTTATGACAAAGACAAAACATCGCTTCAGATTAGCAGAGATGACTTTGAGTCGTTTGATTATATTATCGGTATGGATGCTTCAAACGTTTCAGCTTTGCGTCAAATGTGTCCTCAGGAACAAGAGCATAAGATTTATGCTTTTGCATCTGAAAGTGTTCCAGATCCATGGTACACAGGAGATTTTGAGGAAACCTATGCGCGCATCACAAGTGGATGCCAAAGCTGGTTAGACCGTTTAGAAAATGAGAATGACAATGGAAAAGTTTAAAGAAATCTTCGAAAAATATCGAGTATATCTAACTCGCCCTCGTATAGAGATTGCAACCGTTCTGCTAATCGCTATCTGTGCCGTATCAGTTTTTCTATTAAACACACCAAAAAAGGGTGTACTGACACTTGATAATGGTGCGCTTGTTTATGATGGAACCTTGGTAAGAGGAAAGATGAATGGTCAGGGGACTATGACCTTTGAAAACGGGGACCAATACACAGGAGAGTTCAATAATGGGGCTTTCAATGGTAAAGGAACCTTCCAGTCCAAATCTGGCTGGAAATACGAAGGTGATTTTGTAAATGGTCAGGCTGAAGGTCAAGGGAAGTTGACGACAGAGCAAGAAGTCGTTTATGAAGGGACCTTTAAGCAAGGCGTTTTTCAGCAAAAACAGTAGTCTCCAAGTTAGGAGACTATTTTTCAAAATCAGGGAGAAAGCGCTTTCCGCGCTTGAATTCGATAAATAACTATTAACTAGAAAAACTTTGTGAAATAAAAAAATTTTCTCCATAATTTCACAATCGTCCAGACAAAACTCTATTGCGTAGCTATATTGAGAAAAAAATCACAATCTCGGAAAAATTCTTTGTGAAATACTTATGAAACTGTTTACAAAGCATAAAAAAAGAGTTATAATAAACTTGTGAAAAAATTAACAAAGGATAACATCCTTAAAGGCTATGGAGGATAATATGGCTGATAAAAAAACAGTAACACCAGAGGAAAAGCAACTTGCTGCTGAGAAGCATGTCGACGGTCTCGTGAAAAAAGCCTTGGTTGCGCTTGATGAAATGCGCAAGTTGAACCAAGAGCAAGTTGACTATATCGTGGCAAAAGCTTCGGTTGCAGCACTTGACGCACATGGTATCCTTGCACAACATGCAGTTGAAGAAACTGGCCGTGGGGTATTTGAAGACAAGGCAACAAAAAACCTATTTGCCTGTGAACACGTAGTGAACAATATGCGTGGAGTTAAAACAGTTGGAGTTATTGAAGATGATCCAATTACAGGTTTGACAAAGATTGCGGAGCCTGTCGGGGTAATCTGTGGTGTCACTCCTACAACAAACCCAACTTCAACAGCGATTTTCAAATCACTCATTGCTTTGAAAACACGTAACCCAATCGTTTTCGCTTTCCACCCATCAGCTCAAGAATCATCAGCACACGCAGCACAAATCGTTCGCGATGCAGCGATTGCAGCTGGTGCTCCTGAAAACTGTGTTCAATGGATTACAAAGCCATCTATGGAAGCAACTGGAGCGCTAATGAACCACGAAGGTGTTGCAACTATTCTTGCAACTGGTGGGAATGCTATGGTTAAAGCTGCATACTCATGTGGAAAACCAGCTCTTGGGGTAGGTGCCGGAAACGTTCCTGCCTATGTAGAAAAATCTGCTGACCTTCGTCAAGCTGCTCATGACATCGTTATGTCTAAATCATTTGATAATGGGATGGTCTGTGCATCAGAACAAGCTGTTATCATTGATAAAGAAGTATATGACGAATTTGTAGAAGAATTCAAATCATATCACACTTACTTTGTAAACAAAAAAGAAAAAGCCCTTCTTGAAGAATTCTGTTTCGGTGTGAAAGCTAACAGCAAAAACTGTGCAGGTGCTAAACTAAATGCAAACATCGTTGGTAAACCAGCAGCATGGATTGCTGAACAAGCAGGATTTAGCGTTCCAGAAGGAACAAACATCTTGGCTGCAGAATGTGCAGAAGTAGGACCAAAAGAACCATTGACTCGTGAAAAATTATCACCAGTTATCGCTGTCCTAAAAGCTGAAGACACAGAAGATGGTCTTACAAAAGCTCGTCAAATGGTTGAGTTTAACGGACTTGGTCACTCAGCAGCTATCCATACAAAAGACGAAGAGCTTGCTAAACGCTTTGGTACAGAAATCAAAGCTATGCGTATTATCTGGAACTCTCCATCTACTTTCGGTGGTATCGGTGACGTATACAATGCCTTCATTCCATCATTGACACTTGGATGTGGTTCATATGGACACAACTCAGTCGGTGATAACGTGAGTGCGATCAACCTTCTAAACATCAAGAAAGTAGGGAAACGTAGAAATAATATGCAGTGGTTTAAAGTTCCTTCAAAAATTTACTTCGAACGCAATTCTATCCAATACCTTCAAACATGTGAAGATATTGAACGCGTTATGATTGTTACAGACAAATCGATCGAAAAACTTGGTTTTGTTCAACGCATTATTGACCAATTGAACAAACGCAGCAACCGTGTAACTGTCCAAGTCTTCTCAGACGTTGAACCAGACCCAGATATCACAACTGTAGAACGTGGTACTGAAGTAATGAGAGCATTTGAACCAGACACAATCATCGCTCTTGGTGGTGGTTCTCCAATGGATGCAGCGAAAGTAATGTGGCTCTTCTACGAACAACCACAAATCGACTTCCGTGACTTGGTTCAAAAATTCATGGACATCCGTAAACGTGCCTTCCGCTTCCCATCACTTGGTAAAAAAGCGAAATACATAGGTATTCCAACAACTTCAGGTACAGGTTCAGAAGTAACACCATTTGCCGTTATCTCTGATAAGAAAAACAATCGTAAATACCCATTGGCTGACTACTCATTGACACCAACTATTGCGATTGTTGACCCTGCTTTGGTTGAGTCAGTTCCAGACTTCATCGCTGCGGATACAGGTATGGACGTCTTGACTCACGCGACTGAAGCTTACACTTCAAACTTCGCTAACGACTATACAGACGGTATCGCCCTTCAAACAATCAAACTTGTCTTTGAATGGTTGGAAAAATCTGTTAAGACAGCTGATCCAGAAGCTCGCGAAAAAATGCACAATGCATCTACAATGGCTGGTATGGCCTTTGCCAATGCCTTCCTTGGTATGAGCCACTCAATGGCCCACAAGATCGGTGCGGTTCACCATACTGTTCACGGACGTACAAACGCAATCTTGCTTCCATACGTTATCCGTTACAATGGTACTCGCCCATCTAAGACGACTACATGGCCTAAGTATAACTACTGGAAAGCTGACGAAAAATTCCAAGATATTGCTAGAATGCTTGGATTGCCTCACTCAACTCCAGAAGAAGCAGTTGAAGCATACGCTAAAGCTGTTTACGAACTTGGTGTTGCAGTAGGTATAAAGATGAACTTCAAGGATCAAGGAATCGATGAAAAAGCTTGGAAAGACAGCTTGCATGAAATTGCCTTGCTTGCTTATGAAGACCAATGTTCACCTGCTAACCCTCGCTTGCCAATGGTAGCTGACATGGAAGAAATCATGGCAGATGCTTACTATGGTTATGCAGAACGACCAGGACGTCGCAAATAATTGTTTATCAGCCTAGAGACAGGAGAAATCCTGTCTCTTTTTTGTAAACTCTGAAAGCGTTGAAATTGGAGTTTCACCTTGAAATGAAGAGGATATGCAGATATTATAAAAGATTCTAGAGATATGCTTTGAAAATAAAAGAATGGATGAATAAAAAGGGGGAGAAAAAGTAGAAAAGCGGGAGAGAAAATCAACGCCCGTACTTGCAATTAAACTCAAATAGTTATATAATAGGTTTGTTGAAAGGTGATTTGTAGTGATTCAAGTTACTCTTTTCACAATAAAAATTTCATGATTTTCATAAGGAGGAAATCACTAATGGTAGTTAAAGTTGGTATTAACGGTTTCGGACGTATCGGTCGTCTTGCTTTCCGCCGTATCCAAAACGTAGAAGGTGTTGAAGTTACTCGCATCAACGACCTTACAGATCCAGTTATGCTTGCACACTTGTTGAAATACGACACAACTCAAGGTCGTTTCGACGGTACTGTAGAAGTTAAAGAAGGTGGTTTCGAAGTTAACGGTAAATTCGTTAAAGTTTCTGCTGAACGTGATCCAGAACAAATCGACTGGGCTACTGACGGTGTAGAAATCGTTCTTGAAGCAACTGGTTTCTTTGCTAAGAAAGATGCAGCTGAAAAACACCTTAAAGGTGGAGCTAAGAAAGTTGTTATCACTGCTCCTGGTGGAAACGACGTTAAAACAGTTGTATTTAACACTAACCACGATGTTCTTGACGGTACTGAAACAGTTATCTCAGGTGCTTCATGTACTACAAACTGCTTGGCTCCAATGGCTAAAGCTCTTCAAGACAACTTCGGTGTTGTTGAAGGATTGATGACTACTATCCACGCTTACACTGGTGACCAAATGATCCTTGACGGACCACACCGTGGTGGTGACCTTCGCCGTGCTCGTGCTGGTGCTGCAAACATCGTTCCTAACTCAACTGGTGCTGCTAAAGCTATCGGTCTTGTAATCCCAGAATTGAACGGTAAATTGGACGGATCTGCACAACGTGTTCCAACTCCAACTGGATCAGTTACTGAATTGGTAGCAGTTCTTGAAAAGAACGTTACTGTTGATGAAGTAAACGCAGCTATGAAAGCAGCAGCTAACGAATCATACGGATACACAGAAGATCCAATCGTATCTTCAGATATCGTAGGTATGGCTTACGGTTCATTGTTCGACGCAACTCAAACTAAAGTTCTTGACGTTGACGGCAAACAATTGGTTAAAGTTGTATCATGGTACGACAACGAAATGTCATACACTGCACAACTTGTACGTACTCTTGAATACTTTGCAAAAATCGCTAAATAATTCATGAGTCGATAAAAGCAAGACCTGTTGGTCTTGCTTTTTCTATTTTTAGATAAAACAAAATGGATGATTTAGCGGTCATCCATTCTTTTTTACTTCTCTCTCAAATGTATCAGAAAGGGCAGTGAAGCTAAACTCTTCTAGGGTGAGTGGATGGGTAAAGGACAGTCGAAAGGCATGGAGCATGAGCCGGCTTGTCTTTGATTGACTATTATAGAGAGGGTCGCCCAGGATAGGATGCTTGTGATGAGAGAGGTGAACACGAATCTGATGCGTTCGACCGGTCTTTAGTTTGCAACGAACAAGAGAAGTCTTATTTGGAAATTGTTTTAATCGGCTCACCTGGGTTTCAGCATGTTGCCCATTTTTGGGATCTACCACTCGTTTTCTGCGATCATGTCGATCGCGACCAATTTTATCTCGGAAGATAAGTTCTTTACTCCCTACTTGCCCCTCTACGAGAGCCCAGTACTCACGAGCGATTTCCTTTTTCTCCAATAAACGATTGAGAATGGGAAGGATAAAAGGATTTTTGGCAAAAAGCACTAAACCGCTTGTTTCCATATCCAGACGATGAACAACATAGCAAGTGTGACCAACGTAGGCAGAGACATGGTTGAGTAGGGCAATTTCATCTGGTTGATTGCCGTGAGTTTTCATGCCTTCGGGCTTGTTGACGATAATGAGATGTTGATCTTGATAAACTTCTTGAACGAGGTCTGGCTTGCCCCAAAGGATTTCTTTTTTGGGATAATCTTCCTCGTCAAAAGTCAACTGGCAAATGTCCCCTGGTTTGACCATCTCGTTCCAGTGAACTTCTTTGTGGTTAATTAAGATGTTCTTCTTTATTCTCAAAAAATGGCGGATTTTTCTAGGAATGAGGAGTTGTTCCTCTAAAAATTGTTTGACCGTCATTTGAGGCAAGGATTCGGGTAATGTAAATGTGAATTGCATACAGATATTGTAACAAAAAAAGCCCTATTTGGATAGGGAATAGCTAAATTCTTGAGTTCCTATGGTGAAGATGATAAAATAAACGCATGAAATTAGATAAATTATTTGAGAAGTTCCTTTCTCTTTTTAAAAAAGAAACGAGTGAATCAGCAGGGTCTGATTCTACTAGTATGCGTCGTTCACGGAGCGATAGAAAAAAATTAGGCCATGTAGGTCCGATTCGGAAATTCTGGCGTCGCTATCATTTAACAAAAATTGTTCTTATCATCGGATTGAGTACAGGATTGCTGGTGGGCACCTATCTGTTTGCTATAGCCAAGTCTACCAATGTCAATGACTTGCAAAATGCCTTGAAAACGCGAACTCTGATTTTTGACCGCGAAGAAAAAGAGGCAGGAGCCCTATCAGGTCAAAAAGGAACCTATGTTGAGCTGACAGATATCAGTAAAGACTTGCAGAATGCTGTCGTCGCGACAGAGGACCGTTCCTTTTATAAAAATGATGGGATTAACTACGGTCGTTTCTTTCTAGCTATCCTTACAGCGGGTCGTTCTGGAGGCGGTTCTACCATCACCCAACAGTTGGCGAAAAATGCCTATCTTTCCCAGGACCAGACCGTTGAACGGAAGGCCAAGGAGTTTTTCCTAGCTTTAGAATTGACAAAGAAATACAGCAAGGAGCAAATCCTTACTATGTACCTCAATAACGCCTACTTTGGAAATGGAGTATGGGGCGTTGAAGATGCAAGTAAGAAATATTTTGGTGTATCGGCTTCACAACTAACGCTTAATCAGGCGGCTACTCTAGCAGGGATGCTCAAGGGACCAGAATTGTACAATCCATTAAATTCTGTTGAAACTTCGACCAACCGTAGGGATACTGTTTTGCAAAATATGGTTGCAGCGGGCTATATTGATAAAAATCAAGAAACCGAAGCGGCTGGAGTAGATATGGCTTCTCAACTGCAAGATAAGTATGAAGGCAAAGTTTCGGATTATCGTTACCCGTCCTATTTTGATGCAGTTGTCAACGAAGCAGTTTCCAAGTACAATCTCACAGAAGAAGAGATTGTCAACAACGGCTATCGAATCTACACAGAGCTTGACCAAAACTACCAAGCAAACATGCAGGTTATTTACGAAAACACTTCGCTATTTCCAACGGCAGAAGATGGAACGCATGCCGAATCAGGTAGTGTTGCTCTAGAGCCTAAAACGGGTGGAGTGCGTGGAGTTGTTGGCCGTGTAGCTGGTGATGACAAACCAGGCTTCCGCAATTTCAACTATGCCACTCAGTCTAAGCGTAGCCCAGGCTCAACTATTAAACCTTTAGTCGTTTATACACCCGCAGTAGAAGCAGGATGGGCCTTGAACAAGCAACTGGATAATCATACGATGCAGTACAACAGTTATCAAGTAGATAACTATGCGGGTATTAAGACATCTCCAGAAGTACCTATGTATCAGGCCTTGGCGGAATCACTCAACCTGCCAGCTGTTGCGACTGTAAATGAATTAGGTATTGACAAAGCTTTTGACGCTGGGGAGAGATTTGGTCTGAATATGGAAAAAGTTGACCGAGTTCTTGGAGTTGCTCTTGGTGGAGGTGTGGAAACGAATCCTCTCCAGATGGCGCAAGCCTATGCAGCCTTTGCTAATGGAGGTCTAATGCCTGAAGCGCATTTCATCACTCGTATTGAAAATGCCAGTGGTCAGGTCATCAAGAGTCATAAAAACTCCCAAAAACGAGTGATTGATAAGTCTGTAGCTGATAAAATGACCAGCATGATGCTAGGAACATTTACCAATGGTACAGGAATTAGTTCATCACCAGCGGATTACGTTATGGCTGGTAAAACAGGTACGACTGAAGCTGTTTTCAACCCAGAATATACCAGTGACCAGTGGGTGATTGGTTATACTCCAGATGTGGTAATTAGCCACTGGCTTGGCTTCCCAACGACAGATGAGAACCATTATCTAGCAGGTTCGACCTCAAATGGAGCAGCCCATGTCTTTAGAAGTATGGCTAATACCATTTTGCCTTACACTCCAGGTAGCACTTTTACAGTTGAGAATGCTTATAAACAAAATGGGATTGAACCAGAAAATACGAAAAAGCAGGTTGCTGAGAATGAGACAAACCAGTCTGAGGACCCGATAGGAGATATTCGTAGTCGTGCACAAAATCTTGTAGATGAAGCAGGCCGTGCGATTTCAGAAGCTAAAATAAAAGAAAAAGCCCAGACAATATGGGACTCAATCCTTAATCTATTTCGTTAAGAGGCTTGTCAAAGCCTAGGTTTCTTGTTATAATAGATAAGATGGAGGCGTTATGGCACTAAAAAAAGCAAGCCTAGCTTGTGCAGTTTGTGGTTCAAGGAATTACTCAATCAAAATTAGTGGGAACCCCAAGCCAACACGACTAGAAGTAAATAAATTTTGTAAACATTGTGGAAAATATACGACACATAGAGAAACGAGATAGGAGAGAACGATGGGTTTTATTAAGGATATTTTTAAACTTCTTAAAGAAACAACTTGGCCAACTCGCAAAGAAAGCTGGAGAGATTTTCGCTCTATTATGGAATACACAGCCTTCTTTGTGGTCATCATTTACATTTTTGACCAGTTGATTGTATCAGGTTTGATTCGATTTATTAACATTTTTTAGAAGAAAAGTGGAGAAGTTCTGCTAACTTTCTTCTATATATGTATGAAAGGAAATATCATGGATAGTTTTGACAAGGGATGGTTTGTTCTACAAACTTATTCTGGCTATGAAAATAAGGTAAAAGAAAATCTATTGCAACGTGCGCAAACATATAACATGTTGGATAACATTCTACGTGTCGAGATTCCAACACAAACCGTGCAAGTTGAGAAAAATGGAAAGAAAAAGGAAATTGAAGAGAATCGCTTTCCAGGTTATGTCCTTGTAGAAATGGTCATGACCGATGAAGCATGGTTCGTCGTTCGAAACACACCTAACGTAACAGGATTCGTCGGCTCACACGGTAACAGATCAAAACCAACTCCACTTTTGGAACAAGAAATCCGTGATATTCTGGTTTCAATGGGACAAACTGTTCAAGAGTTCGATATTGACGTTGAAGTTGGCCAGACAGTTCGCATCATTGATGGCGCTTTTGCAGATTACACAGGTAAAATTACTGAAATTGATAACAACAAAGTGAAGATGATTATCTCTATGTTTGGTAATGATACGATTGCAGAAGTGAATCTCAACCAAATTGCAGAATTATAACCCTAGAGAGGCTTTGCCTCTCTTTTTATGTTCCGTTGAGGGAGAAAGAAGTATAGAATAGAGGAAGTAGACCCATGGACTTGTGTATTTTGCTAAACTAAATGCAGAAAGGAGAGGTCTATGAATCTAAAAGACTTATATGAAGAAAGCAAGGGAATCGTCCATAAGTGTCGAAAAGACTATCATTTGCATCTGTGGGAGAAAGAGGACTGGGACCAGGAAGGCATGTTATGTCTGTATGAGCTGGTGAGTCGCAATCCAGAGTTACTAGAGGGCGAGCGCCATCGACTTTATGTCTGCTTTAAAACAAAGTTTAGAAATCGTATCCTAGATTACATCCGTAAACAGGAAAGCCACAAACGCCGTTTTGACAAAGAACCCTATGAAGAGGTGAGTGAGATTAGCCATCGTCTAGGAGAAAAAGGACTCAGGCTGGACGATTATTATCTCTTTCACGAACTTCTAAAGAATTACAAATCAAAACAGAGTATGGAAAAACAAGAATTAATAGACCGTCTCATGGGAGGAGAAGTCTTTAGAGGACGTAAAGCTCTCCTGAGAGAACTTTCCCTAATCTTTTCAGAATTTCGGTAAAGAGGAAAAAAAGTCCTTGACAAAGGTAAAAAAGTAGGTATAATAGAAAGAGTTGAAAAGCTCAGGTCCGTTGGTCAAGGGGT